>CAZDAB010000291.1:0-3809 GCA_964502855.1 uncultured Desulfobacteraceae bacterium
CGCGCCCACAACCGCGAGGCCATCGAAGAACATCCAATGTTCAAACGTATCTCGATGATCGAGGGCTCCAGTATCGCACCCGAAATCATTGAGCAGGTCACGTCCAGAGCGACTTGCAAGCAGCGTATATTGGTGTGTTTAGACAGCAACCACACCCGCGACCATGTTCTTGCAGAACTGGAAGCCTATGCCCCGCTTACTTCGGTGGGCAGCTACTGCGTGGTATTCGATACCATCATCGAAGACTTGTCCGCCGAGATGTTCCCCGACCGTTCCTGGGGTCCGGGCAACAATCCGAAAACCGCCGTTTGGGAATATCTGCGCCGTCTGAAAGAAGAGGGCCGGAAGGCAACCGACGGGACGCCACTGTTTTACGAAATCGACAAGGCGATAGAGAACAAGCTCCTTATCACCGCCGCGCCGGATGGATATTTAAAGCGGATCGAACGGCCAATCATGTAAAACACCCGGTTCTAAAAAAAAGGGGCCGTCCTTTAAATTTAAAGATCGCCTTGTTGTTTGAATTATGACAGTCGGAATTATCTGCCGCCGGGCGGCCGGCAGCATTCAGCATGACAAAAAAAAGCGGTTATCACTTAAGGAGAGGAAATGAACATTAAAAAACAACTCATCGCTGCGGAACGGCATTTAGGGGGACGCAGATATGAGCTGGCGGATGCCCTATGTAGGAAGATTTTGAAAGCAATGCCTGATAACGCCGAGGCCGCCTTTCTCCTCGGTTCTGCACATCTAAAGCGGTTGAACTACGGTGAAAGCAGGAGGATGTTTGAAAAAGTTCTCGCTGATAACCCCAATCATCCGGATGCCAATAATGATCTGGGGGTCGTATTTCTGAACAATAAAGATTTCCCCTCCGCTGAAAAATACTTCAGGAAAGTGCTTGCGATTGATCCTTGCCATGTACACGCTCTCATTAATTTGGGTAACATTTGTTATAACTTCGATCAGATGGAATCAGCCGAGGCACTGTACAAAAAAGTTCTGGCGCTTGAGCCCGATAATAGGGCGATCCTTAATAATCTGGGGCAACTACTGCTTAAACAGAATCGGATAGCAGAAGGGATGGAGTTGTTAAAGAGAATATTGAATCTTTCCAATCCGGGCCCTGCAATTTTTGTTGCATATCTCATGGCAAAACAGACATGTCAATGGGATCTTGGCGAAAGATTCAGGCCCGCCGTTGTGAATTTTCTTAAGGATTGGAGCGGCAGCGATCACTATCTTTCGATGATAGGTCTAACGATGTTGTCTGATCCGAATATTGACAATGAAACCCTATTCCAAATCACCTGTAAAACTGCTGATGTTTTTGATGAACTTTGTTTGTCGGATTCATTCCGGGATTATGAAAAAGCCATGCGAGCCCTGCAGGTCGGCCGCAGGATGCGAATCGGTTACCTTTCGGGGGATTTTTACCAACATGTTTGCTCACACTTTTTGCGCGGTTTGATTAATTATTATGATAAGGATCGCTTTGAGGTGTTTTGTTATTCAAATACCCCTGCAGAAGACGAGATAACCCGTCAGTATCAGTCAAATGTGGATGCGTTTATTGATATCCGGAACCTGTCGGACTTGCAGCTTGCAGCGCGGATTCACGAGGACGGCATTCACCTGCTGGTTGATCTTTCAGGATATACGCGTGGGAATAGAATCTCTGTTATGAGCTACCGCGCCGCACCGGTGCAGATCTCGTACATGGGATATCCTTTCTCAACCGGATTTCGTTCGATAGACTATATCATTTCAGACCCGAACCTTGACGGTCCTTTGAATGCCAGATATTGCACAGAAACACCACTGCGCTTACCCGAGGCTGGTGGCGCTTTTGGTTCGCTCTTTGGGGAAGAGATAAATCCGGTTCCGCCATTTGAACGATACGGGTATGTGACCTTCGGTTCCTTACTAAATACATACAAACTGAACCCTAAAATAATAGAGATGTGGAGCCAGATACTGAAAAGAGAGCCGGACGCAAGGATGATCCTGAATCATCCGAATTACGAACCGGAGATCACCAGGGAAAATATCCTCAAGGAGTTCGCCAAACACGGTATTCCTGAAGCACGTGTGCAGTTTATTTGGGAAAGACTTACGGACGCCACCCACCTGAATTACTATAACGATATTGACATTGCGTTGGACAGCCTTCCCATGACAGGCGGGCAGACAACGATCGATGCGCTCTGGATGGGAGTGCCGGTAGTGACATGGGTTGGAGAAACCCATCACGAACGCAGTTCCTATGGACTGCTTAATAGTATCGGTATCGATGTGGCGGATATTGTTGCTTTCAGTGAGGAGGAATACATCCAAAAGGCCGTCGCGCTGGCCAACAATCCTGCAAGGATAGCTGAGCTTCATCAAATGATTCCCGAAGGTATGAGCCAGTCGATTCTTTGTGACCCTGAACGTTTTGCCGGGCAACTGGAATCGGCATATATCGAGGCCTGGAACAGGAAATTCCCGGAAAACCGATACGATCCAGGGGCACGTCGGGAGCCGCTGGAATTTATCTCCATTCGAGGCGGCGCGCAAATTGCCGTTTCAGGTTCAATTGATGACCGATTCACCTATATTTTAAAAGAGCAGGGGGGGTGGTATGACCCGGAGTATGACTTCGTCCTGGATATGATCGAGCCGCATATGCGGGTGATCGATATTGTTGCAGAGGCAGGCGTATACGCGGTCCCTTTGGCAAAGAAAATGACGGATAGCGGAAGGGTTTGGGCCATTTCAACCGATGTTGCATATACTCGATACCTGCTTAAAAGTAAAGATCACAACCACCTGGATCCTCTGCAAGTCCTGGGAAATCTCCGGATGGGCAATCTCAACTTCGACAGGGATATGATTCGCCACGGTTGGTCTAACATTGATTTTGTTCGGATAAATACCGAAGGTGCCGAACAGGGGTTAATACGAAAGGGGGTGAAATTCTTCTCTCAGTCGTCCCCGCTCGTCATGTTTGGAATCAAGGACAAGGGGAAAAGGGTTCTTTCGCTCGCGAAACTGTTTAAGGAACAGGGGTATGCCTCCTATCGGCTCATCCCCGGCCTCAATCTGCTGGCACCTTTTGATTCCGCCAATGAACCCGATGACTTTTCTATCCATCTGTTTTGCTGCAAAAAGGATCGGGCTGAAGCGCTCGAAAATCGGGGTCTTCTGATGCAAGAAAACCCGGCCACGGCAATATTGCCTGATGGTGACGCAGCTGCCTTGCAACAATACCTGGCCGGCCTGCCCTATGCCGAGGGTATGATGGCGCACTGGTTGAATATTTCTTCCCGCCAGAAGGGCTGGGAGGCGTATCTACAGGCGCTCAGCCTCTTTGCCGAGGCAAAAACTGAAAAACAAACGGCATCCCACAGGTACGCCTGCATGCAAGGGGCCCTATCCCTGTTAGGGAATCTCCTGGCGGATCAGGCAACTGTCTCCCGCGTTTTGTCCATGGCCAGGGTGTTGACAGATATGGGCAAACGCGTCCTTGCCGTGGGGGTTCTGGCCCACCTTGCTGAATTCCTTGAAACCGGCACGGGCGGTATTGTGATGAATATTGATGAGCCCTTTTTGGCCTTATCCGACAGGTTTGCCTCTGTAAATCCGGGTGACAGAATTGCGGAATGGATTTACGCCTCGATACTCGAGCAGCGGGAAAAACTTCGGGCTTTTTCGTCCTATTATACCGGAAAGGAATCGTTAGAGATCCTGGACAAGATCAAGGATATCGGTTTTAAAAGCGATGAAATGGAAAGACGCCGACAGCTTATCAGGATGCGTTACCGAAT
>CAZDAB010000291.1:3819-4724 GCA_964502855.1 uncultured Desulfobacteraceae bacterium
AAGAGTTCAAAAACAAAACTTCTCAGCGTTCATTTCCATTGAATTTAACATTGCAATCAATTCAAATATCTGCATTGCCGCATCAAAAGCCCTCCTGTAGACTTCAAGATCCCGAAAATGACGTATGCTCTTTTTTCTCTCCAAACGTTCTTTTTTCTAATCTTCTTACCTTCTTACATTCTCACCTTAATTACACCCCTCTTACCAGAAAAACACCCTATTTCTAACTTTTCGTAAAATTTATTAAAGTGTTGGAACATAAGTTCCGAAGTTAATGAGTAACGAAAAGACGAATACGAAAACACGGGCAAAAAAAGGAGGTGAAAAAGAAGGACGCCCAACTGGTAATACATTTGATTAAATAACCTGCCGGCAGGGAAGCCGGCAAAAACAAACCAAAATTCAAGGAGGAATAAACCATGGCAATGATAATCAACACAAATCTCGCAGCCTTGAACGCCCAGAGAAACCTGGGGAAAACACAAGGCATGTTAAACAAATCCCTGCAACGGCTTTCATCCGGTCTGCGCATCAACAGCGCCAAGGACGACGCGGCAGGGCTTGCAATCTCAACCAGGATGTCAGCTCAGATCCGGGGTTTAGATCAGGCGGCAAGAAATGCCAATGACGGTATTTCTTTGGCCCAGACGGCCGAAGGCGCCTTGCAGGAAACGACGAATAACTTGCAGCGCATCAGGGAACTGGCGATTCAAGCCGGAAGTAGCAGCAACTCTGCTGCTGACAGAGCATCACTGAATGAGGAAGTAACGCAGCTGGTAGCAGAAATTGAACGTGTGGCGACAACGACCAGCTTCAATGGACGGAATATATTGGATGGCACATTTGGAACTCAGTCCTTTCAGGTAGGGGCAAATAGCGGACAGACAATCCAATTTTCTATCTCT
>CAZDAB010000292.1:0-4723 GCA_964502855.1 uncultured Desulfobacteraceae bacterium
GGATTTATCCACTGGAAAGGTTCCAGTGAGGGGTTGACGTTTAATGCCATGCCATGAAAGCAAATACCCCGCCGAATAGCGATTCCGATGCTCCCCAGTTTGTTGTTGTCGACCCACACGCCTCTGTTAAGAAAATTCCGTACCGCCGTGATTCCCCAGTCTGCAGCAGTGCGAATCATAACCTCTTCGAGATTTTCAACATAACGGATGACGCTCAGCTTGGCCCCTTGCAGATTAATGATGGGATACACGACCAGTTGGCCGGGCCCGTGAAACGTAATATTCCCGCCCCGTTCCACCTGGATTACCGGAATGACTGCTTTTTTAAGAAAATTTTCGGACACCGACAGGTTGTTCAACCCCCCGCGACGGCCCAAAGTGAAAACAGGAGGGTGTTCCAATAACAACACCACATTTTTATGGATAGTTTTGTGATATTTTGCAGCCACAAGATTACTCTGCAGATGCCATGCCTCCTTGTACTCGGTAACAGGAAGGTCAACACAGAGCCATTTTCGATCCGGTGCCGTGTCTCGAGCATTTTGTATTCGGTTTTGACAAACTGCCATGTTATGTTCTATCCAGAAACTGCAATACCGTTTTATTAAATAACTCCGGGGCTTCAGCCGGAATAGAATGGCCGATTCCCGTGAGGTGGTTATGCCGTCCACCACAAACCATGGCCAGTTCCTTGGCGTCTGATTCGGTTACCAGCACATCATCGGAGCCCGAAACAACCAGGACGGGGCTATGGACATTTTGTGCGATTTGGGACAATGAAGGGTAAACAGTCATTGCCTCAAGATGGGCGATGAGTGCTTGTTTTCTGTTTCGCTTGACCATGGCTTTTACGATATTGTCCAAGATTTTTTGTTTTTGATTTAAAAAATTTTCCCCGAAAGCAACCGGGAGCGAAACCCATGCCAGAGTTTCAAGATCAGAATTCTTTAGTAATTCCATCCATGATTTCAAAATCAGCCTGGCGCGACAGGTCTGCCTTGCGCCGACGCTGCACAAGACAAGCCGATCAGCGCTTTCCGGTGAATGAACGGCATAGGCAAGTGCCACTTGAGCCCCGTGGCTCAGTCCGATAAGATGCGCTTTTTCAACCCTTAGATGTTTGAGCAATGCGGAAAAATCCTCGGCGTGACCCTGCAGCGATAATTTGCCCTCCCCCAAATCGCTTTTTCCCTGGGCTCTGGCATCGTACATCAGCACCCGGAACCGATCCTTAAGGGCCAGACAATGTGTTTTCCAGTATACGGTATTCTGCAGGGTTCCGTTCAGAAAAGCAACCACCGGCTGTGACGATTCAAACCCTATCGTTTCATAGAAGATAGAGCAACCGTCTTTTGTTTTGAAATATGGCATAGGTAAATATGCTCATCCCCCAAGGCAGGGCTTTCGGGCTGCGGTTACCTCATCCAGTCTTTTTACCTTGCAGCTTTTTGGCGCATGGTGGAGCAGATCCGGGTTTTCCTTGGCCTCACTCGCAATGGCCTTAAACGCTTCAATAAATTGATCGATATTCTCTTTGGACTCCGTTTCGGTGGGTTCAACCATGATGGCGCCGGATACGACCAGCGGAAAGTATACCGTGGGCGGATGGAATCCGTAATCCATCAGACGCTTGGCCATATCCAGCGTCACAATTTTTTGAGCTGTTTGATGTTTATCGGAAAAAACGCATTCATGCATGCACGGTCTATCGTAGGGAAGATGCAATGTCCCTTTTAACATTTCCTTAATATAATTGGCATTCAAAACAGCAAGCTGGCTGGCCTTTTTCAGATTTTCCGGCCCCATGCTCCGAATATAACTGTAGGCTTTTATTACAACACCGAAGGCACCATAGAAGGCCGAAATTTTGCCTATGGAATCCGGATAATCTTCGGCCAGGACATAGGCGCCGTTTTTCTCGACCACGCGCGGGACAGGAAGAAAGGGTTCAAGATGCTTTGTGACACTAACGGGACCGGAACCGGGCCCTCCACCCCCATGGGGTGTTGAAAAAGTTTTGTGGAGGTTCAGTTGCATCACGTCGATTCCGATGTCTCCCATTTTTACCACACCCATGACCGCATTCATATTTGCACCGTCACAATAGACCAGCCCGCCTTTGGCATGGACGATTTGGGCGATCTTTTGGATATTTTCTTCAAAAAGACCCAGCGTGTTGGGATTGGTTACCATGATGCCGGCAGTATCTTGGTCCATGATTTCGGCGATGGCCTCCACAGAAAGGATTCCCTGTTCATTCGATGTTACGGGCACCGGACGGTAGCCACACAGCGATACGCTGGCAGGATTTGTGCCGTGCGCAGTATCCGGGACAATGATCTTTGAACGCTGCGATCCCTGTTTCTTGTGAAAGGCGTATATAATGAGCATTCCTGTGAGTTCTCCATGTGCTCCTGCCGCAGGTTGAAGCGTTGTCGCGTGCATACCGGTGATTTCGTTAAGGTATTGCTCAAATTCAAACATCATCTTAAGCGCACCTTGGGATAGAACGGAAGGAAGGAGGGGATGCGCCCCTGTAAATCCTGGAAGGCTTGCCTGTTTTTCATTGATCTTGGGACTGTATTTCATGGTGCATGAACCCAGCGGGTACATGCCGGTATCCACCCCGAAATTCCACTGGGCCAGTCTGGTATAATGGCGCACAACGTCAACCTCGCTCAAATCCGGAAAGTCAAGACCTTGGCGGGTGAGTTCCTCATCAAGGGGGCAGGGTTCAACGTCGCGACGGGGAAGAGAAAATCCGCATCTTCCCTTTTTCCCTTTTTCCCAAAGGAGAGGCTCATTAATTAACAGACCTGTAGTGCCTAAAGATTCTTTCATGATTTAACCTCCCTGACCAGGGCATCCATGTCGTTCTTTGATCTGGTTTCTGTAACGCACAAAAGATAATGATTGGCAAGTTCAGGATAGTATGGGGCCAGACAAAGGCCCGCTATTATCTTTTTCTCTAAAAGGTGCTTGTGAGTGGCTTCAAAGCCGAAAGGGAATTCAACAACAAATTCATTGAAAGTAGGGCTGTCGAAGGTAATAGTAAATCCCGCCTTTTTCAGTTCCTTTTTGAGATACTCGGCCTTGTCATAGTTGAGTTGGGCAAGTTTCCGTATGCCGGTACCCCCCACAGAAGCCAAATACATGGCAGCCGCCAGAGCACAGAGGCTGTTGTTGGTGCAAATATTGGACGTTGCTTTTTCCCGACGAATGTGCTGTTCCCGGGTCGCAAGGGTCAGCACAAAGCCTGTTTTTCCATCCAGGTCTTTGGTTTTACCGACCAGCCGACCCGGCAAGCTGCGCATGTGCTTTTTGCCGCTTGCGAGTATCCCCAGGGCGGGTCCGCCGAAGGAACGGGGAATGCCGAGGCTCTGTCCTTCCCCGCCTACGATGTCGGCGCCTTGACTCCCGGGGTTTTTTAAAAGACCATACGCCAGGGCTTCCGTGAAGGAAGCGACAAAAAGAATCTTTTTATCATGGGCCTTCTGCCCAAGGACCTGGAGATTTTCAATACATCCAAAAAAATTGGGTGACTGAATGGCAACGGCTGCAAGATCATTCATTTCATCAAGCCCGGTAGCATCGGTGACACCGTTATTTAGATAAGGAAGTTCCACAACTTCATAGCCGGTGGGCTCAAAATAGGTTTGAACCACGCGACGATATAAGGGGTGAATGAGACTTGAAATGGCGACTTTCTTTCGTTTGGTTATGCGAACCGCCATAAGGAGTGCTTCGGCCAGGGCCGTGGCGCCATCATAATGGGAAGCGGTTGCGACTTCCATGCCCAGAAGCCGCGCAGCCAGGGTTTGATATTCATAAATCGCCTGGAGAGTTCCCTGGCTCATTTCCGGCTGGTAAGGGGTATATGATGTCACAAACTCGGAACGACCCAGCAGGTAAGATACCGACGCAGGAATAAAGTGTTCATAACTGCCTGCACCCAAGAACACTTTGTATTCCGGAGAAACTGCCATATTGTCGGAAAGCATGGACATGTGATCGTTTAACTCCCATTCACTCAAGGCCTCCGGCAGATTTAAATCGCCATTGAAACGGCAATCCTCAGGGAGTGTTGAGAAAAGATCGTCAAGGTTGTCAACCCCCAAAACCTGAAGCATTGAAAAAATATCTTCATGGGTATGAGGCAAGTAAATCATTTATTCTGCTCCTTTCAGCTTTTCCAAGCAGGCCACATGGGTCATGAGATTTTCCATTTCAGATAAATCGCCGGGATTAACTTCAACAAACCAGCCATCGCCGTAAGGACTATTGTTTACCAGTTCCGGCGATTCTTCAAGGGCGGTGTTTACGGCAATGATTTTTCCGCTGACCGGAAGGTAACACTCGCAAACCGCCTTAACCGATTCCACGGTTGCAAATTCTTCACCCTGTTTAAAGGTATCGCCCACCTGGGGCAGCTCCACAAAAACAATGTCTCCGAGCTGATCCTGGGCATAGTCATCAAGACCTACTCTGATTTTGTCTTTTTCAAGCCTGGCCCATTCATGATCTTCTGCATAGCGAACGTCATCCGGCAAATGTATTTCACCGATTTCTTTCATTAATTTTACTCCTTTTTCTGCACTGTATTTTTAACCTGCTAAGAAATTTAAATCGATATCACATAACACGAATAAATGTAAATACCAGATTAGTGACAATGCCGTTGAATTAAGAAATTGGTTTATACGCGACGTGAAATTTTTTCAAT
>CAZDAB010000293.1:0-4722 GCA_964502855.1 uncultured Desulfobacteraceae bacterium
GTAAGGTTGCTCAGAATGTTCGAATTTTTCCTTAGATTTTAGGATTAGGGAGAACAGATATGATGCATACAAGGAACCCCATTTCTCAGATAAAGAGGTGGGGTTTTGTGTTTTTATTAATACCGATTAGATATCACAACATCGGTTATGGTTCACATAAATAGCAATAGATCTGAAATTTCACTTAACGGCACACACGTATTCTTAACTTTATGTGCTTGTTCATATTATTAGGACGCATATTATTATTTGGACTTATTTATGTCAGGCAAACGCCAACATTTCATCCCACGGTTCCTTCTGGAGGGATTTGCGAGCCACACAAGCGGTGATTCAGTTTTTACGTGGGTTTATCGAAAAGACTCCCGCCCTTTTAATACGAACATAATTAATATTGGAGTCGAGGGATACTTTTACACTGATGGAAACGACACACAAGCAGACGATATGATCACCGAAGCTGAAAAAACATTCAGTTCTCTGGTACAGAAACTCAGGTCAATGCCCCATATGACTGTAAACGATTCACAGATACCAAACCTAATTGCTCATTTTGAAGTTCGCACAAGACATTTACGTGAGGTTGTATTACGGACAGGCAATTATCTTGTGTCGCGATTTCTTGATTTTATGGATGATGGGAAGTCATTTATAGAGTACTTGGAACGAACGTATCGTAACGATCCAACCATACTTCAGAAAGCCATCGCAAATGAGTTTAAGAAGAGTGGGCTTCCAAAAAAGATGCTGAGGCAAGCGCAAAAACTTGCCGATAATCTTCTTCCTGATTTATTGGACCAATTATTGAAACCTATACTCCCCAAATTTGCATCTCATCTCCGCTCTGTTTTACCAAAAGCTCTCAGCGATGGAGCAAAATCTGGTCATATACGTCTTTTAAAGGAAAGTGTGGCACCAGAAATCAGAGTTCAGAAATACAAAGATCTTTTTTATAAAGTGATAGAAGTTCCACAAGGTGGTTTGATTCTCGGAGACTCAATTATCTTATTCAAGGTTGAAGGTTTAAGACCTTTCAAAACATTTCTCGATAAGAAAGATATCCTTAATGCAGTTTTTTTACCCTTAAACTCTCAGAAATTTCTGGTTGGGACACGTGGAAATTTCAATATATTTGAACAGTTACTACCAGAAGCTATTGCAAGGTGCTCTTTAGAATATTTTGTTGCACAGAAGGAATCTAAAACAAACCGTTTTTATCAAGGGGAAATAGGTATGGATGCCAATCTTCTCTCAAGAGCGGATCTTGAAGACATAATAACGGAAGTTATGAAATAAAGATGGGTCCAACTAATCAATACAACGAATAAGTATAAATAAAATTTGCGAGTTTCCTAACAGTGATTTTAGTGTTATCCATATTTTGGTACGTTTTTTATTGCTATTGATTACGGGATTTTGAGGCTTCATAATTTTGAGATATCTCCAATTATGTTGCGAGTAGATCTATCCTCCTAAAAATATTGAAAGATTTAAAATTCCATCAGCAAATGAGAGATCTGCAATAATAACAGATGAATAAATCGCTTTTCCATCAATCGTTTAAACGAGCTTTTCACATAACTATCCTCCTATTGATTTAACTTTACGGTTCAGGCTGGTGGGCTACACGAAGGCATCAAAGACTATCCAGCCACGCCATGATATCTTCCTTGTTTTCCGTATTGATTAATTCTTCGATTTCTGGATGATCGATTAGTACCGACCGGTTAAACTCGATGAACCTGTTTTAGATCTTTCGTCTGTGAGTTAGATCCAGTTGAAGATATACCATCGTAGCCTGAAGATCTTCATGGCCGAGCTGGTTTCGGATATCTGAGAGGGAACATCCGGAAGTGAGCATATTCACCGCACACGAGTGGCGAAGGCTGTGGACTGGATTTAGATTTCTCAGACGTTTTTGAGGTAAAGCAACGGTCAGGTATTTTTTACAGACACGGTATATGCCATGTCGTGTCAGCTCTTTTCCCCGTTGATTGATGAACAGCCTGTGCCTATATGCCGGCTTGGGTTTCTTCCTGTATTTATCGATATAGTTTTTAATCAGAATAGTTGTTTCCGGCATAAGTGTAATCTGGCGATAGCGATTTCCCTTGCCCAGTATGGCAAGCGTCCTTTTTTCGGAGTTGAAGTAGTCAAGATTCAATGTTGCGATCTCGCTGGCCCTGGCTCCAGAGTCATAGAGCAAGACCAAAAGGCAATAATCCCGGAACCCCTCTTTTTGGTTTAAATCTATGGATTGCAAGACCTTAAAGATTTCATCCGGATATAGAAAGCCGATGAGTTTTCGTTGGCACCGTTTTTGAGGAATCGTAAGGATTTTTTCTGCGACTTCTCTTTTCTCAGGATACATGAACCGGATCATCTTTGCCAGCGATTTGATGGCTGTCAGCCGATGGTTGCGGGTGACGGGAGCGTTTAGTCTTTTTTGCTCAAGATCGACCAAAAAGGAAAGGACCATATCAGGTGTGAGATGATCCAGCATAAGCGAGCCGGATTTGATCTTAAGCCTGTTGGCGGCAAATGGAATAAAGAGTGCAAATGCATCCCGATACGCCTTGATGGTATGACGGCTCACCCCTTTTATATGCGGAAGATAGTTGCTAAAAAACTGATGTAGGCACGTCGTAAGCTTCATTTGACAACCGACCGTGATTTTGCAAATTCGATTAATCCGGTACGATGTTCAGCATCTTTTACTTTAAGATAGGCACCTGTGTATTGGTATTTGCGGTGTCCCATATAGGTCGCCAATACAGGGAGCGCATGTTGTGGAGATTCGCCCCTCGCTTTAATTTTATTTAACGTGTTAATAGCAAAAGAATGCCTTAAGGAGTGAGGCACAGGAGCGCCGAAGGTAACATTGCCGATGACCTGTTTGTGTCTGTAAAGACCGATGTCCCTCACCGCCCGGTGAAAGGCAAACCGGATATCTTGATCTTTCAACGGCGCATGACCTCTGCCGGCTAAAAGATGCTGATTTTGATCATTACCGTACAAAATCCTTCGTGCTGTCAGATAGTTTTCTAATTCCGCCAATACGGTTTTGGGAAGCGGGATCAATCGATCCTTTCTGAACTTGGTTCTTTCTATATAAACCGTTCCTTCCTCTTTCCGGTAATTACAAAGATGCAGATGCAAGGGTTCGTTTATTCTCATGCCGCATCGGGCCAACATCAAGATGCCCAAGTATATCGCCATGTCTAATAAAAAATACTTCTCATTTTTCCGGATGTTTTTGCAGATAGTTTTGATAAGCACTTGGGTTTGTTTCTGCGAAAAGACAAAAGGAACAAAATAACGCTTGGGCAATCTCGGAATATCCTTTAACGGGTTTTCTTCAAGGACGCCCTTTCGCACCAAAAATCGAAAAAAGCCTCGTATATCTGACAGGATATCATTAACAGTGTTGGGGTGATCGCTGATCTCAGCCCTTAACTGAAGAAAGAACGAAGGTTGCAATTGATCCCAGTCGATGTTTTGCTTTTGCAAATACCGGTCAAAAGCAAGAAGGTATGGCGTTATCTTTTGTTTCTCATAACCCAGGCCTTTTCGGTAGGCTGCATATTCTTCCAGTTGTTTGGCCAAAAAGCTTTCAAAGGGTTTCATGAAAAAGTACCTGTCGCATGAGTTTGATGTGTACATGAAGATATTTTTTCGTAGACTCAATGTCATCATGTCCCAGCATCTCTTTGATTTCAAATACAGAGGCACCACTTTCAAGCAAATTCTGCGCATAGGTGTGACGCAGCCAGTACGTCGTTGAGGGGAGCCCTGCTGCCTTCATTGCTTCTCTGATATGGTATCCAATAGTATTCGGGCTTATGGGACCATAAGGAGGATGAAGGCTCAGGAAAAGGGTGCTGTGTTTATTTTGAGGCCGAACAGCGATCCTGTAGGCCGCCACGGCCTTCAGCGCAACATCGGGTATCGGAAGGGTAATTGGACGGTTATTCTTTCTGTCCATTATGGTTAGCTCTGCTTTGCTAAAGGAGATGTCATCCGTTGATATCAAGGTGATTTCCTTTGGACGAAGCCCCAGGGTATAGGCAAGATGCATCATGGCATACGTTCGGATGTCGCTGTCAGAAGAAAGGGTAAAGCCGGTAAACAGTTTTTGTATTTCCCTTGGCCGTAAGAACTTGGGCGGCTTGGCAAGACCATAGTGCCTTCTTCCCACGATAAAAGATGCCAGGTCTTTTTTGATGATCTTACATTCCTGATAAAGATAGGTTAAAAAACCGCGAAGCGACGAACGGTAGACCCTTCGGGTAGCCGGTTTAAAGGGAATAAAAAATTGTGCCAAAAACGCATCTACCTGTTCAATGGCAAGACGTGGAAGATCGATTTGTTCTTTTTGTAAGTATTCATGAAAGGCAAAAAGAACTCTTCTGATTCGCCGTGCGTTGCGATCCACCCACTGTCCCTGCTGTTGGTAATAGAAAAGATAGTCTTCATAGATTTTTGGCAAGTCTATTGGAGACCCCTTTGTTAACAATGGCTGCGGTATTTTTCCCTGGTCAAACAGATAGCGTGAGAGCCCATAAATGGCATGGAGTTGATAAGATCTTCCTGATTTCTTAAACTGTCTGAGCGCATTGTCAGTAAAGATCTCCTCAAAGGTACATTTTCTTTTTTTTATGAACAATCTAGACCTAAAATAAGCGAATATTGAAATCTAAAGATAAATTTGGTAGTATTTAC
>CAZDAB010000294.1:0-4713 GCA_964502855.1 uncultured Desulfobacteraceae bacterium
AGGATTGTGGATCTAAATAAGAGATATTAACCTGATAAAGGCTTGTTTTGATTTTTTCCCCACGGAGCTTATTGGCTGGAGACCAAGGATGATCATGTGCATATGTTTTTATATGCCCTCCTCGATATTCTTCGGTGCGAATTGTGCAGATCATAAAGAGTATCTGCAGGGTCGATTATTATAAATAAGGAAAGTCAAAAAGTGGAAGTTGCTTTCAGGATAAAAAGGCAGTTCAAATTTATAGTTACATTGCTAGAAAAGGTTCTTCCGGACCCCGTATTTAAAGCGGTATTAAGCTTTGGTTTTCCGAAATACAAGGCTATCATTAGATTTCTGTATATTGTTAGCGGATTTATTTTGTACAAGCAGTTCAACGGAGAAAAATGGATTATGGTAAAACGAATTCATTCAATTATGCCATACACATTAGTAGGCATAGGTGGACTTGAGGCTACTTATCGGCTTGCCACAATGATGAACGATAAAGGTATTCCTGGAGATTATGTTGAGCTTGGTGTTGCGAAAGGTGGATGTGCGGCGTTGATGGGTAAGACTACTTTCGATAAAAGTCGACGACAATCAATAGAAAGAAGACTCCGGCTATTCGATTCCTTTGAAGGATTACCCGAACCAACAGAGAATGATTACAGTGATGCTGGAGCAGATGGCACTGGCTACCACTTGACACCTTTATCAAAAGGGTCATGCACCGGCACTCTGGAAGAAGTTAAATACCTACTTTTTGACGTTTGCGGTTTTCCGAAAAAAAGGGTAATTTTTATAAAGGGTTGGTTTGAAAGCACTGTCCCAGCTGAGTGCCACAGGATGAGTAAAATTGCTATCCTCAGGATTGACGGGGATTGGTACCAGTCCACCAAGACGTGTTTGGAGGGACTTTATGATTTTGTAGTTTCAGGGGGTGCTGTGATTGTCGATGATTATTTGAGCTGCTATGGTTGTAAGAAAGCAGTAGATGAATTCATGAAAAACAGGGGTATTTACAGTGATATAGTTCTTGACGGTCGGGGTGGGTGCTATTTTTTCAAGCCATAATCATAGCTGTTGAAAAAGTTCAGCATGGCTAAAGGTGCTTTTGACCTGATTTTTCCCAAAGTGGGCTTATTCGTTCTCACGCCTTTATTGTTTTTTTAAGCGTAATGATCAAGCTCACTTAACCTGGTCCCATTTTGCATAAAGGAGTCAGGACAGGTCTGAATGGGAAAGCGTTTCGTATCTATAAATTCCGTACTATGGTGGGAAATGCAGAAAATATGACTTCTGAATATAACAGATTTGATATTGTTTATTCGGCAGGGGTTCTCTATCATATCGATTTAAATAAGGCTTTCCCAAAGGTAGCAAGAGTCTTAAAGCCTTCCGGGTAATTGATATGCGTGGAGCCGCTTGCTTATAATCCGTTTATAGAATGATATAGGAAAAGAACATCGCACTTACGGGCATCTTGGGAAATCGAACATATTTTGAAAAAAGGGTGATATTTATCAGGGGAAGAAATACTTCAAGGAATTGAAAATACTCGGTTTTTTTATCTGTTCACAATTGCTGCAGTCCCTTTTTGTAAGAGCCCTTTTTTTGGATTTGCCCGCAACCTCTTGGAGCTTTTTGACAAATTAGTATTAGATATTCCATTTATTCAATGGTACGAGGGGCAAGTCGTCTTTGTTTGTCAGAACTAAGAAAAGAGTTTTTTTCTGTCTCGTCATTGAGAGACAAATTAGATGATTTTGTATCGCTCGTTTAAAAGGGTATTTGATTTATTCTTTGCCTTGTTGGGCTTGGTACTGTTTGGCCCGCTGATCGTTGTCATTATTTTATTGATAAGAATTGATTCACCCGCTCCGGCTTTTTACCGGGGCGTGAGGGTCGGACTAAATGGGGTGAAGTTCCGAATTTTCAAGTTCCGAACAATGGTAGAAGACGCAGAAAAAACAGGAGGACTATCAACGGCCTTGAATGACTCGCGCTTGACGCGGATTGGCAGGTTTTTGCGAAAGTACAAACTGGATGAGTTACCCCAGCTTATTAATATTATTTTTGGTGAGATGAGTTTTGTCGGGCCTAGACCCCAGGTAGAGCAGTATACGATCCTCTATAATGAAAAAGAAAAGATTATTTTAAGTGCTAAACCAGGCCTAACTGATTATGCTTCTATCAAATTTGTTAACTTGGATAAAATTTTGGGCGATGGGCGGGTGGATGAAAAATATTATCGGGAAATAGAACCAGAAAAAAATAAACTGAGGATAAAATACGTAAAAAATCGTTCAATGTGGGTTGATTTTAAAATCATTATTCAGACATTAATATCTCTATTCAAAATCAGGTCATTATGGAATACGTAAAATTAGGTTTAACGGATTTAGAAGTCTCCAGAATTGGCTTTGGTTGCTGGGCAATAGGAGGGCATGGTTATGGTAATGTAGATGACAACGAATCTATTAGGGCTATAAAAATAGCACTGGATTTAGGCATAAATTTCTTTGATACAGCAGATGTTTATGGATTTGGGCATTCAGAAGAGATATTATGCAAGGGGCTAGGTTTTAAAAGAAACGAAGTAGTCATTGCATCGAAATTCGGGGTAAATTGGGATGAAAGAGGCAATACCTTTAAAGACTGCAGTCCAAAGAGAGTAGTTGAAGCGCTTGAGAACAGCCTCCGGCGCTTAAAAATGGACGTTATTCCCCTTTACCAAATCCATTGGCCTGGCCCTAATATACCTCTGCAAGAAACAATGGAAGCACTGCTTGCCTGCCAAAGAGCTGGGAAGATAAAATATATAGGGTGCTCAAATTTTGAAAAAGCGTTAATCGAGCAACTTCTGAAAATCGGGAGAATAGACTCTCTTCAGTCCTTGTACAATTTACTAGATCGATCTGTTGAGAGAGATATTTTGCCAACCTGTAAAAAATTTAATATGTCTTTTATAGCACATAGTCCCTTGGCTCGTGGTTTTCTGTCCGGAAAATACGAGCCCAATCACAATTTTTGCGGATCCGATACCAGAGGCAAAAGTCCATATTTTTCCTCAAAAAAGTTTAATGAGAAAAAGCAACTGCTAGATACTATAAAAAAAATTGGTGAACATTATGGCAAAACTATTTCTCAGGTTGCCTTGCGCTGGGTATTAGATAATCCGTTAATTACTTATGCGATAGTTGGGATAAAAAATGTAAATCAACTTAAAGAGAATGTTGTCTCTGCTGATTGGAGATTATCCGCAGAAGATTTTACCAAGCTTTTAATTCAATCTCAAATATTTGCTAGCGCAGACTCATAAAAATATTTTTATATTTTTTGAAGTGCAAAATCATGAAAATGTTATCAAGAGAGTTTCTAAAAAAATTATATTCAACCATGGTAAGAATACGAATCTGCGAAGAGAGTTTCATTGAGCCAATTCTTAGTGGAGAGATTCGATGTCCCGTCCATCTTTATTCCGGAGAGGAGGCAATAGCAACGGGAGTTTGCCTTGCTCTATCTGTAAAAGATTATGTTTTTGGTACACATCGTTCGCACGGTCACTATCTTGCGAAAGGTGGCGACATGCAAGGACTGATTGCAGAAATTTATGGGAAGGAGACCGGATGTTCCAGGGGCAGGGGGGGCTCCATGCATCTTATTTCCCCAGAGATGGGAATGGTTGGATCAGCTCCGATTGTTGCCGGCACAATTTCATTAGCTCTCGGAGCAGCCCTCGCTTCGAGCATAAGAAGGGAAAAGAGGGTGACGGTGAGCTTTTTTGGAGACGGAGCAACTGGCGAAGGAGTACTTTATGAATCACTAAATTTTGCGGCCCTCAAAAGGCTTCCGATTATATTTGTCTGCGAAAACAATTTTTACGCAACCCATATGCCGATTAGAGAATGCCGACCTCAAAATAATATCTTTAAAATTGGGAAGCCTTTTGGTATCCAGAGTCACAGGGTCGATGGCAATGACGTTCTGAAGGTCTATGAAGTTTCAAAAAATGCTGTCGGCTTATGCCGGAAAGGACGGGGCCCCGTTTTTATAGAATTTATGACTTATCGGTTACGGGGACACGTTGGCCCTGATGATAATATTCAAGGAACTCATACAGATATCCGATCCAAAGAAGAATTAGAAAAGTGGAGGAAGAAGGATCCTGTAAAAAAGTTTGAAAAATTCCTGATTAAGAATAGAATATTGGGAGAAGAAGAATTGAGAAGGATAAAGTGGGAAGCGGAAGAGGAAGTTAAGGAAGCTCATCGATATGCGAAAATGAGTCACTATCCAAAGCCTGAAGAACTTGTTAAGAATGTGTTTAAAGAAGTCGACGCATAGGGTTTATTCTGGAGGAGATAGCAAAATAAAACCCAATAAACTCAATAAGGCGGGTAAACTCACGTAACATATCGACAGGGGAAACAAGCGGGATGAGGCAATTAACATATTCATTAGCTATTAACGAAGCGCTTCACCAGATGATGGACTATGATCCATCCGTTTTTCTTATAGGGCAAGGGGTAAAAAGTCCGTGGTATGTCGGTAATACTGCCAAGGGACTTCTTGAGAAATTCGGGGCAGAACGCGTAATTGATACACCAGTATCTGAAAATGCTATTACAGGGACGGCAGTAGGAGCTGCTATTGTCGGGATGAGGCCGGTGGTTGTCCATCCACGGATAGATTTTATGATGTACGCAATGGATCCTGTCATTAATGAAGCAG
>CAZDAB010000295.1:0-4692 GCA_964502855.1 uncultured Desulfobacteraceae bacterium
ATTCATTCCGCTTAATTTGGGGCTCTAAAAGAAAAACTCCCCGACCCCTCAAATATAATGTGCTCGGGAAAATTCATTTTTATTATTTTTTTCGAATTCATCATAAAGAAACCGGAAAAAAGGAAAATTATGGTTTATAAAAAATTTAATCTAAACTACCAAGGTCAAAAAATTAATGTGAAGAATGATCTGCTTTGCTTAACAGATTTTTGGAAGGCTGTGGGGCGCCCTAAAAACAAATCCGCACCTCAGTGGCTTCGTCTCCCCCAGACAATAAATTTTATTATCAGACTTGAGTCTAAAATGGGTCATTCTCAATCAATGGTAGAAAAGTTTGATAAATCAGGAACTTTTGCTCACTGGCAAATTGCCCTGGCTTATGCGAAATATTTGTCTGCTGATTTAGAGATGCATATGAGTGAAGTGTATATGCGGTACCAGGCAGGTGATGTTACGCTCGCTGATCAAATAGCTGACAAAGCAAGTCCCGATGCCCAGGAGTGGCTTTTAAAAAGAATCGCCCAAAAAGTAAAACGCTGGTTAATGATTGAACCGGTGATTAAAAGAATCGAGAAATAATAGCTCCGGCGTAAACTTACAATTATTTTTGCCATCTCCGTTTATTATCCGGCCCCATGCAAGGGTTCCCTCGAACCGAATATCCCCTTGTCATACATTTTAAAAATTATACAACCTTTTAAAATAAAAGACAATTTATCCATAGAACCCCGGAATGATAAGCAGAACAAATCTACTTGAGCTAGTTAACCGACATTTTAACAATCACCTCAATATATTGTGGTATCTTTTTACTTGACACACAAGATACTTTATTTTATATTGATATTCAAAATATGTTTTTAACATATTAATAATTGTGAAATTATCAAAAAGGTTAAAGAAAAAATAGATGGGCAAAACATTTATAACATGTCCTAGAGATCCAAAAATGCAATATTATCTTGAAGTTTGCACGGAAATTTTTAGAAAAGGGAACATGCGCAATTGGTGTAAGACCTGTGAGGTTTTTCAGGACCAGAAAAAGACCACCGGAGATTCGCAGTAACCGGAGCGTTATTTTTATATAAAGTTTGTCTAAGTTTTACAGTCGGGCCGGCAAAATATTTATAATTAAGCTTTAAAGGAAATGGTTTTTCATAATAATACTCGCATAACAGAGGGGGCATTATGATTTCTTCTCCATGTGCAAATTGTCAAAAGAAAAATCAACCTAAAGACATATGCGCCAAAGATTGTAAAATATTACAGGCCATACAATTTCACCAGGTTCTATATGAAAAAGAGAGCGTTTTTCATGCCATAGATTATGCCGAAGAAGGACGATTTTGTTTAAACAACGTAGAATTAAATAAATAATTGCCCTTTCTTTTCGCACTTAAGTTTAGTATAAATTTTCTTGCCGCATCTGTTTTTATCATGCAAAGGAGGTAGTCTTTATGTACGTCGGTCGTGTTATGAATACATACCTTGTGACTGTACCCCCTGAGACAACCATAATAAAAGCCAAAGATATTATCGCTGAAAAAAAGATCAACCACCTTCTGGTAGTAGATAACAATGGAAATCTGCTTGGAATAGTCTCGGACAGAGATGTTAAGCAAAGCTGGGCCTCTCCGGCCACAACTCTCAGCGTTCATGAGTTGAATTATCTGTTAACTCAGTTGACCGTTGAAATGATCATGAAAAAGAAAATCATCACCATATCATCCGGCACCACAATTGAAACTGCCGCCCTAATAATGCAGGAAAACCGGATCAGCGCTCTGCCGGTCATGGAGGGGAAAAAACTTGTAGGAATCATCACGACCACCGATGTTTTGGAGGTGCTGCTCCGTGCCATCGGCGTAGATGAGGGAAGTGGCCGGTTCATCGTTCTGGTTAAAGACCGTATCGGAGTTGTGGCTGAGGTTTCGAAACTCCTTCAGGAGCAGCAGATTAGTATCAAGAGTCTGGTTACCTGGCCGGTGAAAAACTTCCCGGGCATTTATCAGCTCATTATGAGGGTGGCTGCTGAAGATAAGGGAAAAGCCATTTCTGTATTAACGGATGGCGGCTTCAAAATACTAACAGAATACATCAAGGACCTGACGCCGTACCTGCCGAATCAGTAGCCTGCATTTATTATATAACTTGGAGCCAGTTTCAAAACGCCCCCTTTTGCCCAATCTCTGCGTCAGGCTCAAATTTTAATCCTCAAAATACTCCAGGTATTCCTGTGGTTAAAATTTTCGCCTTCCTTGACCTTGGACAAAATTGAACATTTTGAAACTGGCTCTTGGGATAAAATATTTTGATTATTCCGGCATATTCGGCCAGGTTTTGTAAATTCCCTGATAATTTTTCAGCTTATATTCTTTTTCATTCTTTTCTATGATGTAATAATCCGGCATTAAAGGAATTTTGCCGACATTGGTGGCGATAACATACATGGGCTGGGCCAGACCTGTGGTATGACCCTGCAGTGCATCTCGAATAAGTTCAGACCCCTTTTCAATCGGTGTCCGAAAATGATCGATTCCCGGTGCCGGCTCACAGTAAAAAACATAGTATGGCCGGATGCGAATCGCCAAAAGCTTTTGATGAAGCTTCCTGAAAGTTTCCACGTCATCATTAATCCCCTTTAACAAGACCGCCTGGTTTCCCACATTGACTCCGCAGGATAGGAGATCGAAAACAGCCCTTGCCGTTTTTTCCGTAATTTCTTTTGGATGATTACACTGGGTATTCACCCAGATGGGCACCCGATGATAGCTGTTCAGAACCTTTTTGAGACCGTCGGTAATTCGATGGGGCAAAACAATGGGTGTGCGGGTGCCAAACCGGATCATCTCTACATGGGGAATTTCTCGCAGCTTACGAATAAGATATTCAATCTTTTGGTCTGAAAGTATGAAAGGATCACCGCCGGTAATGAGAACATCCCGAATCTCCTCATGTTCCCGAATCCATTCCAGGCCCTCTTCCAAATCAAAGCGAAGCTTAAGATCTCGGTCAACCACGAGTTCTTTCCGAAAACAATGACGGCAGTAAGTTGCACAGATATCGGTAACGGTGAAGGCGATGCGGTCATGATACTGCCTGGCAATACAGTCGGGTCTGATCTCCCCGGTATCACGATTTTCTTCCCAGATCAGGTAATTGGAAATTCCAAATTTATTTTCTGTTTCTTTCATTGAAGGGATAACCTGTTTGCGTATGGGACAATCAGGAGTATCCGGATCCATTAAAGAAGCAAAATAAGGGGTTGTCCCCCATCTCGTATTTAGAGTCGCTATGGCCTCTTCTTCTTCCGGGAAGACGTTGACAACCGCCTTCAGCCTATCAAGGGTATTAACGCTGTTTTGGAGTTGATGGACCCAATCTTCCATGTGTTCCTCCTATATATACTAAGATAAGCAATACAGTTCTTTTGGAGTAATAACGTCCAATGAAATTAGAAAAGAAATGCTGCCGGCGGGTAAAATTTATACGGGTGGAGTGACTCTTGAGCAATTTTTTGTCATTATTGAGCCTCGGATTTTTTCCCGGAATTCTTCAGGATCTCAATGGTTTGTGAAATCTCCTGTATGGAAACACTCTGACGAAGTTTTTCCATCCCTCCCATTATCTCGGCAAATCGACTCCCTTCTGCCGCACTGATCCATTCAAGCTGAAGCCGTTCGGGCCTGATTCCCAGTTTTTCCATTTTTTTGTGTATTTTTTTAACTCTTTTTTCGGTCCAGTGGTTGGCATCAATATAATGACAGTCACCGATATGGCATCCGCTGACCAGAACAACCGGCGCACCGTTAAGGAAGCCGTTAAAGATAAATTTTTCGTCAACTCGACCTGAGCACATGGTTCGGATAATGCGCACGTTTGAGGGATATTGAAGACGTGAGACCCCCGCGTAATCCGCGCCGGCATATGAGCACCAGTTGCAGGCAAATACCAGTATCTTTTCTTGAGAACTTTTTTCGAGCATGGAATCGATTTGGTAGTTAATCTGGTCGTCCGTAAAATGGTTCATAACGATGGCGTCATAAGGACATTCCGCGGCACAAGTTCCGCAGCCGGCGCATGCCGCCGTATTCACAACACAAGGGGTCTTTTTTCGGATACCTTTTGTAATTGCATTATAGGGACAAACTTCAAAACACTTACCGCAAGCGGTACACTTTTCGGGATCGATTTCGGAAGTAATGGGTTCTGTATAGATTTCCCCTTTATGCATCAGACGAATGGCGCGGACCGCAGCCGCTGAAGCCTGTGTAACGCTTTCTTTGATATCCTTTGGGCTTTCGGCGCATCCCGCATAGAAAATTCCTCTAGAGGCTGCGTCAACCGGTTGGAGCTTGGGATGAGCTTCCAGGAAAAAACCGTCAGGGGATAGCTGAAGCCCGAGCATTTCTTGGAGCCGCCGGGTGCCTTTGGCCGGTTTCATTCCGAGAGCTAAGACGAGCATTTCAAGATCGAAAAATTCCAGCCGGCCGGTGACCGTATTTTCGACCGCAACCCGCATGCTGTGATCCGGCAATTCTTCAACGTTGCCCGGCAAACCCCTCAAGTAATGCACTCCCAGACGACGGCTGCGCATATAGAGGTCTTCGAATCCTTTGCCAACGGCACGAATATCGATATAAAAAACCTTTATGTCAATATCAGGGTAATGTTCTTTGAGTACCAGTGTGC
>CAZDAB010000296.1:0-4667 GCA_964502855.1 uncultured Desulfobacteraceae bacterium
TTTTGTGCCTCGATTTACCCGCAAAATCATGACTTTTCGTTCAGACACTAATTAGGAAAACAATCTAAAGATCCGGGTTTTTTAGGCCCGGATCTTTACTTAAATGGACCCTTTTTACAGGCATTATTGGCTCATCGCCGCCCCTCTCAATGGGGGATCTCCGATGTTCTCAACGGCCCAGGCTTTTTAAGAAGATCACCACAAATGACCCATCTCATGACTTGACACCCGAGCTTATTTCCATTACTTTCTCACCTCTTGGAATCAGCTCCCATGTCCATGCAGTCCAGTCACTTTTTTCAGGTAAGGTCGAAATGACAACATCTGTTTCTCAGGATAAACTCAGACAAATGGCTTCCCGGTGGCTGCCCATCTCCCGTGACTCCCATCATTTTCGAATTCATACCGATACTACGGATTATTTTCGTGTAGACTATGGCGATGTGGTTCTTCTTGGCGACAGGCCTTACCTCATTCGTCATAATGCCAAAGAAGGACGGTTCGGGCTTGATGACGAGGTCAAGTTTTGGGTAAAACGCGCCATTGACCTTAACAGCGGAAGCCTGAAGATCATCAAACTTGTTTTTTACGAAAAATTTATGGCCCATATCGGAGGCATCACGTTCGAGTGTTTCCGCAGTCCCAGAAAGGAAGCCCGTATCCTGAATCTGGTGGCCGATCATAAAAATTTCATGCATGGATATTCAATCGAGGATGTAAAAGGTAATCTGGTTCGCATTCTCGATTTTATCAAAGGCAAACCCCTGTCTCACCATGTGACGGATATGGATATGGATCATCAGACCTATATTTACGATCGATTCCCTGGGATTTTAAAGAATTTCATGGAATGTATCGATGCCGTTCGCTTTCTTCACTACCACGGCGAAAAACACGGGGATATTCGGCGCGACCATATATTGATCGATCGGGATAGCGGGCGCTACCGATGGATTGATTATGATTTTAACTATCGTCATCGGGAAAACATATACGGTTACGATCTCTTTGGTCTGGGTAATATTTTGCTATTTTTGGCGGGTATGGGAGATGTGTTGCTGCCGGACTTGAGAAAACAGTCTCATCCTGCTTTGGACGCGATAAGGGAAGAAGATCTGAATATCGTGTTCAACCACCGCGTGGCCAATCTCAAAAAAATTTATCCTTACATCCCCGACTCCCTTAACCGGGTGTTGATGCATTTTTCCAAAGGCGCCAACTGGTTTTATGAAAACACAACACAATTGTTGGATGATTTAAGAGAATTCCAAACAACGACCGGAATGCTTTCGTAAATAGTGCCCGAACGAAAACATATCCCTAAAGAGGCCAATGCATGAGTGAAAAGGTTTTTAACAAGAATATCCTGATTGCTGTAGATGATTCAGAAAACGCCCGCCGGGCGGTCTCCTATGTGAGCCAACTCCTGGCAGGTGTAAAAGGCTTCAAGATCTTAATCCTGCATGTCATCAGTCAACCGGAAGAAGATTATTTCCCCACATCTGCTGAAAAAGAGAACTGGCTCAGCAAGTACCAGTTGAAAGTCGATGTCATGTTGGAGGACTATCGTCAAATGTTTATGCGTAAAGGTTTTGACCCGGATGATATATCGGTGCAATCCACTCTTCGATACTGTCCTTCCCTGTCGGAGTGTATTTTGACTGAACATGACAAAACACAATATAGCACCATTGTCGTTGGCCGGAAGGGCCTTTCACGAAGCGAAGAGTTCCTCTTTGGCAGCATCTCCAGCAAAATCGTCAATCACGCACGTAACTGTACGGTCTGGGTTGTTGAATGATGAGCGTGATGTCTTTTAGATATTATATTTTTTTATTGTTCTTTGGAAGGTTCTAAAGCCAAGGTCTCCCGTTGCAATTCCATTACCTGCTTTGGCTGGATCTGGATCTCGCACTCGGGAAACAGTATCTTAAGGCATGATATTAGGGATTCACATTCTTCAGGACGATCTGTTATGAAAACTATTTTGTCCATTGCAAACCTCCTGTCCGCTAATCAACGACTTCGGATTCACAAAAAAAGATGCCGGATAACTATTAGTGAGGGGAAAGGAAAAGCGTTCCAGTTGCAAGCATTAGTTGCTACCGGGAAACGGCTTTAAAATTCATAGTCATAGTCCTCGTCGTGAGCCGGTTTTATATCTTTAACCATAACCACCAAATCAACAGGCCTGTTTTCTCTGTCCTTGACAAAATTTGGGAGAAATGCCACACGATGAAATCCCGCCTTGTTGAAAGCACTTATCGCAGGGGCGTTCATTTCTGGAAGCTCGGCAACCAGTTTTTCAAGACCGAGACTATGCGCAAGACTGGCAATCTCTTTAATCATCAACTGTCCCAGGCCTACATTGCGGTAATCTCTGTGCACAAATACCCGTACAGTACCCAGATGCCATTTCCAGCCAAATCGGCGACGATTTAAAGTAGCATCGGCAATGACGGTATCATTTTTCACCGCCAAAAGGGGCAATGTCTTTGTGTAGTCGACGTTAGCGGCCCAATTTTCAACGATAGTCCTGCCGCCGACATCATCACGCAAATATCGAATCTCTTCTCTGGGAACCTCCTTGAAAAACTCATATAACGCATCCTTATCTTCTGCAACCATAGGACGCAGAAGAATCTTGCTTCCATCGCTAAGTTGTGCCTCTTTCTGATACTTGTTGAGATCAAACATCAAAACCACCTCCTTTCAAACCATATGGTCATGTTGATTTCGTTCCCTCCCCTCACATAACATTATTTTATACCGTGTGACCCGTAAATTTATATCATCAGAGCAAGTTGCTTTATTGCGTCGCTATTGCATCGCCATATTTTCCGGTGAATGTTAGGCCATGGGATAGTCTCTTTATAGAGAAATTTTTTTGAAACACATCCAGGCCAAAAGGATGAACGGACAAAAGAGAGCATGTATCAACAAAAACTTTCCCGGTATTTCCTTTATATTTTTTTAGGGTATTGATCAGTTCATAGGCTGATGAACCGTCAAAGTCTCCCATGAGCTTAAGATGAAGGTTATCGCTGTTTTTATGACAAATAATTTTGAAATTTAATGCCATTGTTCTTCTCCTTAAGGTTATCGCAATTCTTTGTTTTTAGTCGCACTAATAGTTCCTTTCCGTCTGGCGCAAGCGCCTAGTTCAACCATCTTTTAAGCGCTTATCAAATATTTTTGTGTTTTTTGTGGCAAAACTTTTTTCATTGCCACTAAGACACCAAGGCACGAAAAAATATTAATAAATTTATCCTTTGTGTCTTTGTACTTTGTGGCAAATATTTTTCGGTTCCGGCTTGTCCGAGTTAGGTATTATTCCACTTGTTTCGAAAAATAAATTCGTTTGTCCTGTTTGCCTTTTCTTCGACGGATGACAATGTCTATACCGCCTTGGGCTTGAGTTCGGTATTGCTCAGATAAAACTTGCTTATGGGGCTTAACCCTGATAGAAGAAGCCACATATTTTTCTCTATTTTTCGCTTTCATTTACATTCCCTCTCGAATAACTATATGTGCTACAATTAGAATTCCTTTGGTCTTAATTTAAAACGTTTCTAGACTTCACAACTACTGTAATGCTGTATGAAATACTGAATCTTCCTAATTTGGTCAGGCGCCAGCTGCTCAAACTGTACATGGTGTCGCCTCATTTTTATAGGATCCATAGAAAAATCAGCGGCAACTTTAACATCACAAATGGTTTTAAACGTCAAATTTGCAAGGTAAAAACCACGATCAGCTAATAAAATGTCCAGCACAAGGGGTTGGCTTGATCCCTCCTCCCCGGCAATATAATCAAACGAAAGCCCGTCCATACTGATGTTATTAATTCTGCCGAACTTGACCGGTTTGGATCGATATACGGCACATGAGATCTCTCCCATGCTTCTATCTACGACTCGTATCTGCTTAACGGAAACGGGCCTGATCAAAGCAAATGCGTCTTTTTTAACCCGAGGTCTTTTGTGTGCTCTCCTATTTTTGTCTTTCACAGTATTTTTATCAATCAATGTAAGAAGCGGTGACCGGTTCATAATCGCAACATTATGATCAGCTTTAGATAATTCATTCGCAGAATACATCCGGTCTGTTTGATTATCGTCAAAAAGATAATTTTTATCCATACTTCCTCCTATTTTTGCGCTTCTTTCAGACAGTATTCACGCCAGGCGCAGTCCAAACGGTCACAGTTCCCGTCTGCCTTGCCAAAACAATTCGGATTTCCCTCAATACGCTGAACGCTTCGAATGAGGTGTGTTATATTCGGCAAATTGTCGCTTGAACCCGTGTCTTTCCTGTCGAGCGTTTCTATTTCTTCTATGTTTCGGCTTGCTGTAGATAAAAGCATGTTATGTTTTGTGTAATAAATGGAATTTATCGACAGGCTATTTATTATCGGTTTTATTAATTTTGTCCATAGGGGGACGGCTTCATTTCTTCTGAGGAAATTTCCCAGCAGGGAATTTCCCCCATACCAAAGGGAGAATATCCCGATATGATAGGACATTAATGAGGAGTTTAGATATGGTCAAATAGTTGAGTGGAGAATGGTTGCGTAGGAAAATAATTATAAACAATTTCCCCGCCCGATGTACCTCTTTAATACCCTGATCCGAAAGATCCACATCGGTCCAGCCGGTAAATTTGTT
>CAZDAB010000297.1:0-4659 GCA_964502855.1 uncultured Desulfobacteraceae bacterium
TATAACCTGTCTGGCTGTTTGAGCAGGTTAGTGAGCCTTAAGAAAAAACAGCGGTTAAGAAAATTCATCGTTTAAACGGTTGATGGCGCCTTTAACCATTGGGTATTAAAGGATTGGCTACTGTTTTTTCTTTAGGCTCACTTAAATGGGAGTTCCAGACAGGTTATATTTTATTATCAGTAGGCGGAGCAATATGATTATTTCATACACCAGAACTTATTGAGATGTTACTCATTCGTATATCCGGCCGGACACCCTGATTTGCAAGTCCTTGCCGACCTAAACCGAATTAGGGGCTTCGCCCAAATTGGAATGGTGGAATGCTGGAATAATGGAATAATGGGTCCTGGGCCTCCGGCTCGGAGAGATAATGAAACAACCCATGAAGACAAAACTGATTCATCGCCTGGGTCCTCTTATGGGCTTGATCCTTTTTTTGATTGCCCTCTGGGTTCTCCACCAGGAACTTAAGACATATCACTTCCGCGATATCGTTCAATATCTCAGAGATCTCCCCGCCCATCAGCTTTTAACAGCATTGATCCTCACTTTTCTGAGCTATATCGTCATGACCGGATATGACATTCTGGCTATAAAATACATCCATCATCCCCTCGAATACACCCGGATCGCTCTGGCATCTTTTATCGGCTATGCCTTCAGCAACAACGTCGGGCTTTCCATGATCGCCGGGGCATCCGTCCGCTACCGCCTTTACTCGGGTTGGGGACTTTCGGCTTTTGACATTACCCGGGTGGTCGCCTTCTGCACGTTGACGCTCTGGCTCGGTTTCTTTACCCTCGGAGGACTGGTTTTTCTGCTGGAACCGGTGGCGATCTCGAAAACAATTCACCTGCCTTTTGGATCTGCCCGTCTGCTGGGAATACTCCTTTTATTGATTGTCGCGGCCTATTTTGCCGGGAGTGTCTTTCGAAAACAACCGATAAAAATCCGGGAATGGGAGTTTTCCCTTCCTTCTGTCCGTCTCTTTTTTGCCCAGACAGCGATCGCTATTTTTGACTGGGCATTAGCCGCCAGTGTCCTGTATGCCTTGATGCCTCCGGTTTTGAGTCTTTCCTACCCGGAATTCATAGCCATCTATATGATGGCTCAGTTGGCGGGTTTGGTGAGTCAGGTTCCCGGAGGAATAGGGGTGTTTGAGACAATAGTCCTTGTGCTCCTGTCACCCCATTTACCGGCTTCAGATATTTTGGGAGCCCTTATCGCCTATCGAGGTGTGTATTATCTTTTTCCCTTGGGGTTGGCTGCCGTATTACTCGGAACCGAGGAGTTTCTTCGAAAAAAAGACAAAGCCCACCGTTTCGTCAGCCTTTTCAGCCGATGGGTTTCGGGCGTCTCACCGCATATTCTAAGCTTTTTCGTGTTTGTGGGTGGGGCCATTCTGATTATATCCGGAGCAACTCCCGCAACCCGCTTTCGCTTGGAGTGGTTGAAAAAATTAATGCCGTTGCCGTTTCTGGAAATTTCCCACTTTCTTGGAAGCCTGACCGGCATGGCACTGCTGCTCCTGGCCCGGGGGCTGCAGCGCAGGCTTGATGCCGCCTATGTCTTGACCACCGTACTGCTCGGCTTCGGCATTTTGACATCGCTGCTCAAAGGACTCGATTATGAAGAAGCCATCATTCTTTTGGTCATCCTTGCTGTAATTCTTCCCAATCACCGCTATTTCTACAGAAAGGCTTCGCTTTTCAGCCAGCGTTTCAACGCAAGCTGGATCACCGCCATAGCTGTTGTTCTGATCGGTTCTGTTTGGCTGGGAATGTTTTCTTACCGGCATGTCGAATACTCGGACAGTCTCTGGTGGCGCTTTGCCTTTTCCGGTAATGCACCACGGTTTCTTCGTGCCACTGTGGGAACTGCAAGTATTGCCATATTATTCGCCATTGCCCGACTGCTTCGGCCGGCACCGCCGAAGCCCGTTCTTTCCAGGCAGGAAAATCTGTTCAAATTGAGCACAATTGTGCAGCAATCCCGCCAAACTTATGCCAACCTGGCATTGTTGGGTGACAAAAGGTATCTGTTTAATCAAAAAGAAACCGCCTTTATCATGTACGGCATCGAAGGCCGAAGCTGGGTTAGCATGGGGGACCCTGTCGGACCCGAAGAGGAATGGCCGGATCTTCTCTGGAGGTTTCGTGAGATTTCCGACCGTTATGGCGGATGGACCGTTTTCTATGAGATCGGACAGGAAAGTCTCCATTTCTATCTTGACCTCGGACTGACGCTGATCAAACTCGGCGAGCAAGCCCGGGTTCCCCTGACTGGCTTTTCTATCGAAGGCAGCGCGCGTAAAAACCTTCGCTACACCAAGCGGAAACTCGAAAAGGAAGGCTGCCTTTTCGAGATCATTCCTCCGGATAATATCCCTTCCGTGTTGCCGGATCTAAAGACAATTTCCGATGCCTGGCTTAAAGAAAAAAATACGCAAGAAAAGGGATTTTCGCTGGGCTTTTTCGAAACAGAGTACCTGAAGCGATTTCCTGTCGGCATCGTTCGAAAAGACGAAAAGATTATTGCATTTGCCAACATCTGGCAGGGCGCCGAAAAAGATGAGCTTTCCATCGATCTAATGCGCTACCTTCCGGATGCATCCCATGACGTCATGGAATATCTTTTCATCCAGATCATGCTCTGGGGCAAAGCTGAGCAATATCAATGGTTCAACCTGGGCATGGCGCCCCTGTCAGGACTCGATGATCGCTCGCTGGCACCGCTCTGGAACCGCCTGGGTGCTTTTGTTTTTCGCCATGGAGAAGATTTTTATAACTTTCAAGGACTGCGGCGATATAAAGATAAGTTTGATCCTGTCTGGCAGCCGAAATACATAGCCTGTCCCGGCGGCATGGTTTTGCCGCGTATCCTTGCCAATCTTGCCGCCCTCATCTCAGGCGACATAAAAGGAATCATTGCCAAATGAGGCGTTATATCTTTTACATTGTACTCCTGGTCGCTTTTTATTATGTGACCGGCCTATGCATGGCCCAAGAGGAAACCTTGCACTTTGGACGTTTTGGCAATATCACGCTATACCGCCAATCCAACCACCCTGACCATGTTGTTATTTTTGTCTCGGGTGACGGAGGTTGGAATCTGGGCGTTGTCGATATGGCCAAAAGACTTTCCACCCTAAACGCTTTGGTGGTAGGCATAGATATCGTTCATTACCTGAAACAGCTTGAAAGTTCCTCCGAAAAATGTTCCTATCCTGCATCGGATTTTGAAGCATTAAGCAAGTATGTCCAAAAAAAAATCGACTTTCCCCGATATGTCCAACCCGTTTTGATCGGATACTCTTCCGGAGCCACTTTGGTTTACGCGGTTCTCGCTCAGGCACCCGCCAACACCTTTCAGGGCGCCGTCAGTTTGGGATTTTGCCCCGATTTGCCGTTGATAAAACCGCTGTGCCGGGGCAGTGGTCTGGAGTGGGAAAAAGGTCCAAAAGGCAAAGGATACATTTTTCTTCCCGCAAAAAAGCTCCAGGCACCCTGGATCTTATTCCAGGGAACCATCGATCAGGTCTGCAACACAGACTTGACACAAGCTTATGTAAAACAAGTAAACGGCGGCACGCTCGTTTTATTGCCGAAAGTCGGCCATGGGTTTTCGGTACCCGGGAACTGGATGCCCCAGTTTACACAGGCATTTAAGCGCTTGGTAGAAAATCAGCAAGTTACTCAAACATCATCATCCGGAAATCTGGTCGATCTGCCGCTGGTCGAACTTCCGGCTAAGAAATCCGGCTTCTCCTCCATGGCGGTGATCCTTTCGGGCGACGGCGGATGGGCCGGAATCGACCGAGAACTGGGCAATATCTTCGCCGAAAACGGCGTTGCGGTGGCCGGATTAAATTCGCTAAACTATTTCTGGAAAGAACGCACACCAGAGGAAGCGGCTAAAGACCTTGAGCGAATTCTGCGGCATTATCTTGCCTTTTGGAAAAAGAAAAATGCTATTCTGGTGGGTTATTCTCTGGGAGCGGATGTCCTTCCCTTTCTGGCTGCCCGGCTTCCCGGAGAAATTTTAGCGCAGGTGCGTTTGATAGCGCTTCTCGGACCCGGGACCCATGCAGATTTCGCCTTTCACCTCACCGACTGGCTGGGAGGTGCTTCCAAAACTGCACGCCCTGTTTTGCCGGAACTGGAAAAATTGAGGGGAATGGGAGTGCCAATGCTGTGCTTTTACGGAGAACAGGAAACCGAAAGCCTTTGCAACAAGCTCGATCCAAAACTTGCACAGGTTGTGTCCATGAAGGGAACACACCATTTCGGAGGTAATTACTTAAAAATCGCCGAAACGATTCTAAAAGAAATAAAATGAGGGGGGTGTGATGTTTTTCAATCCGATGACGTCATTTTTCTTACCAGGATTATTGCCGTACTCTTGGCCTGAGGCAATAGGGTTGAGGTAATTAAAACGGAAATACCATTGATTGCTTGACCCGTTACCCAGTTTTTTTATATTTTGTAAAAGTCCGTTTAAAAAACTTATAGTCGAAATATCCCTCAGGACTTAAGCAGTATTGCTTTTAACAAAAGGAGTTTAAAATGTGCATTATCACCATCTCAATCGCTGAGGAAGTTGCTTATGTTTAAAAAACTATTGCCCAAGGAACACCGTTTTTTCGAACTTTTTGAACAG
>CAZDAB010000298.1:0-4658 GCA_964502855.1 uncultured Desulfobacteraceae bacterium
CGCTTCACCGGATCATACCTGAAAATATCGCCACCGGTATACCATATCCAAAAATTGAAAAAACGGTGCCAGAGTTTCTCACACAATAGGAATCCTCCATAGGCGGACAAGTATAAGCTTCTAATTCGCCACCTCAGTGAACGGGCAGGTTCATCCAAGGGACTTAGAAAACTAATCATATTCATGCTGCATATATCCACAAGTCAAGGTTTTATTGAAACAATAAGATTCTAATATTATGCTAAAAATTGTTCTAAGGCACTATTCAAGACGCGACACCGCTCACACCGCTCACTGTTTTTTCTTGCCCTTGAACACCTCTAATAAAAAGCTCAGGGTTTGTTGGTCAGGACAAGAACCTCGGATGGACCAAGGCTTCGTAGCTCAAGAAAGGCACAACCATCGAACTTTACCGAGACAATGGAACCGAGCGAGTAGGTGCCGTTGTACAAGTCGCCTTGTGCAATTTGGGCGCTGTTTGCGATTACGGTAAAGCCGGAGGATGGTGCGGAATTAAGTATCGAGTCGACAAGGATATCGGCACCACGAGGTTGAGTTCCATGACCGTTGACCAAACAGAGAATCTCTTCTTCATCGAGAATGCGCGACCAAGCGATGAGTTCGCCATTAGGGGGGAGAGCGAACGGCGCGCCAAAATTCCGAAGAGGGCGCAGGTACTGCCTGCCGTAGCGCAAAGTAGGATAGCTCTGGCGAGTCGTGATAAGGTGCTGAATCCGCTTGTAAGCTGGATGACTTTCATCGAAGAAGTGACAGCCTCCAATACCGAAAGCACCGAAACCGGGCATGCTCGTGTCCAACCCGTCGCTACCGGATGTCAGACCATCGGCTCCATTCTTGCGGGGGTAAGGAGCGCCGAACATAGTCTCGCGCAGGTACTTGTCGGTACCTTTACCGTAGTCGGGGAGATATTTGTCGCGCTCACCCTTTTCGGGACCAGCAAAAGCCTGCTCGGTCCCATAGTAGATGCACGGGATTCCGAGAGTGAGAAGCTGGATGGCGGCCCCCGCACAGACTTGGTGGTCGCTCGATGCGTCTGAGGAGAAGCGAACCTTAGTGCCCAATACATGGTCGTGGTCATCGACAATTTTTACATGGCGCTGAGCAGAGTTGCGATGCGACCCGAGTTTGGAGTCCCACGGCTGCATTATTTGGAAGTAGTCGTTTGGGGCCTCAAGGCCCTTTGCGACACTGGTCAGGACAATACGCGAGTTGCCAATATCAAGTGTGGCATTGAGGTTGAGCTCAAGTGCATCGAGGTACTTGCCGGCATTTTCATCTCCTCCCGCGACTTCTCCAACGAGGAAGAAGTCGGCCTTGCCGAGGTTCGTCGCAAATTCCTTGATGCTGCCGCAAAAGTTGCGCGCGGTTTCCTGTGGAACGTGCTTGAGGGTATCGAGGCGCATGCCGTCAATGTCGGTTAGGGCAATCCAGTACTTGAAACAGCGCGCCAAGTCGTTCAGTGTGGCGGAGTCGTCGAAGTTGAAGTCACGGAAAGAACCGTCGAAGTCGGTGCGTTTCATTTCACAATGGTCGTCGGTTACATTACCCTCGGCGAGGCTCCCTTTCCCCGCGCGGGTGTAACACTCGTCGCGTTGGAACTCTTCGGGCCAAACGCCAGACTCAGGGTCCCCGGCGATGGTGGGGGTGTGGTTTCCTGCACCGTCGATCCAGGGTCCGCGTTCATAATACCCGGGCCACGGACGATAGGAAGGGTTGGCCACGCCGCCGTCGTAGTCCCAGTTGTGACCGGAATGGTTAAAAATCACGTCGAGGATGACGCGGATACCCCGCTGGTGAGCGGCGATGACGAGATCAACTAAGTCCTTGCGAGTACCGAAGTGCGGGTCCACTTCGAGGAAGTTCTGGATAGCGTAGCCGTGATACTCGTTGCTGTGTTTTCGTTGCTTGAAAATGGGGCCGATCCAAAGTGCAGTGATGCCGAGATGCTCAAGATAATCGAGCCGAGAGTTGATGCCGTTGAGAGTGCCGCCCTGCCAACGCCCACCACCGGACTCGGCCCACTTGTCCCATCGAAAGCCGGCAGGCTGTGCTGAGCTGGGTGGTTTGGTGTAGTCGAAAGGGGGTCTGCCTGAGTCAAGACCATCGCTAAAACGGTCAGGCAGAAGAAAATATAAGACTTCACCCGCCCAGTCGACAGGAGATGGATAGTACGGGATGCTTTTTCCTGCACCATCGACGCGGAAAATTGTACGACGTGGAAGAGGGATGGATCGGATTGCTTTCGGGTTGGATTTCAACTCTTGGTGCATTAACGTCATAAATATCCGCCTTTCTTTGGGTATTGTGAAAGTCCTTTGCGTATGATCGTGACAAGCACTATCCAACGTGGCGTATCAGAGGTTCCAAGAAGTGGACCCGTGAAGCGGTGGAGCTTCTTGGAATCCTACTGCATACGCATTGTTAGACCCGGCGGAGAACTCCAGACAACGATGAAGGTGCAATGCATTGGGACAACAGTTCACGCAGTGCTCTAAAAGCCACCACATCCCACTAAGGTTTGCGCCAAAACCATACGTCAATTAAACTGACAAGTATAAATATTAACAAGACTATGCTACCATACTGAAAGCTTTGGCCAAAAGCTTCACCGATGGCAATAAAAAGCCACGACAGTATATTAGTTAGCACCAGCAACTTCGTAACCGGTTGGTTGCCGCGATATTCATATGAGCGAGTCCTCCTCGATTCTTTGCGTTGGATCTCCGGAGGGATTTCGAACAGCAGGAGATTCAAAATACGTTGGAATCGTGAACCGGCTTCTTGAAGGTACAATCTGTCCCCCATAGCTTCACGATCACGTGTGCCAACGTTGATAACCCGTCCGTTGATATCCCCCCGTCCAAAGCCAATCAACTTCTCGATCTGGTCCAAGCGTTCATATTTCAGATGCTGAATACTCCACTATCGCCTTGCGAAACGCCACCAGATGAGGGAGAGATTTATGGCCAGAACGGCTATTAGCACGGTCGTTACAAGATGAGGTAGGTCGTATTCCCCAGCGGTTGAGCGCAATACAACCCCGGTTCCAGATGCTACGCCAAGAAGGCCCGCAGTTTTCCAGATATACGACTTCAAGCGCGACGCATCTTCCCGGCAAATCTGGTATTCCTTGAACAATCTTTCAAATTCGCTTTCGCTTATTTGGGTAGTTGAATTTTGCATGTTCCGATGATCACCGTCTAAAACGTTGAGGATATGCGGCAATCGGGTTTAACATTCGTCTTCACCCGTTCACCGGGTGCAAGGCGTGGTTGGGCCATTCGGTTGAAAAATTCAGATCATGGTATGAAATCAGAGTACCCTCATAAAACTTAGCTCCAATAAAGTGATAAAGTTAACAATTAAGAACGGCCCCATTCTTTCACCGGTCGGACCCAAAGGAGATCGATGGGAAATGTTCTTCACGCTCTCGTCTGCGCCCCATCGGGATAGTTTAACGTCAGGTAGTGTCGTACCTTGGTCTGCTTACCACTTTTCATCTGCACCCGTGCGAAGATTTGGAACACCCCCCATCCACCGGTCTCAAGGCGGAACTTGCTCGCCCGGTCATGGATCTTCCGGATTGGATTAGGGAAGGTCGGATGTAAAGTCCATTCCACAAAATCAATCATATCCAGCGCTTCATCCCGTCCCTCTATCCACACTGCCCAGCGCCACCAGTCTTCGCCTTCATACTTTTCCCATTGCTGAATCGTGAATTCGTCCGCCATTTCGGTCCTCCTAGAATATCATCACTTGGACGGCGTCGGCCGACGCCCAGCCAGAGCTAAACTGTACCGTTCCATTAAGAACACCTTCCACTTCAATGTAAGCCCGGTTCGGCACGCCGGAGACGTTAAGATAGAAGCCTTGGTCCACCAGCTCCAATCGCCCCGGCCGGTAATGCGATTCGAGCCCCGCCTCATCTTTCGTCCGATACCGGATGTCGAAGCCCGAAGTCCTTCGCCACTTCTGAAGGCTCCTTCTCAATTCGTCCCCATCTGGGTCGAGCTTCAGGCGTCGAATGTTCCGCAGGCCGACGGCACTCACCAATTCCACCACACAAGCAAGTCGGTTGTTTTGGCGGAACTGAATAAACTGGCGGTTGCCTAGTAGCCCATCCGGGATTTTGGTCCCTTCTTCTTTGACTAAAATCACAAGCTTGTCCTTGGCGTTGGCGTGCACTATTTCATCCCGCACCCAAATGTGCGAATTGAAATCGGCCTCACCTTGGCCTTCGCGGATGGTGAAGAAGCCGATCGCTACGTCCGACTGCTCGATCCGGGACTGGACCTCAGGCTGAAGAATCGCGCCGTGCATGTCTTTTCCGTCGACGACGGTGAACCCCATGCCACGTAGGATGGGGAAGACCTGCTCTTCGATCCACCGATCTCGGTCGTTGTAGCCGAAGCCAACAAAAACCTTCATAACTTATCTCCTTTCAGGTCATTGCAGGAGTACAGATGGGCCTTTCGCTCTGAACGGATCAGGTTAAGCGCCCAACCAGTTATTCTATTGTTTTCTGCATAATATTCGAAAAAAATATCAATTGCCAAGAATAAACGGCATTGTATGTATTTTCTAGCTAGTGTTTGAACGATAATCCCTAAGATACTGATATAGATTAAATTTATGGC
>CAZDAB010000299.1:0-4645 GCA_964502855.1 uncultured Desulfobacteraceae bacterium
AAATAGTTCCATGTCGTTTCCAAGATTACATTTCTGAGAAAGCTATAATCCAATATAGGATGTCCCCGAATCCCTTACATCGTACGCGAGCAAACCCGTTATGTAGTATTCCGCAGTCCAGGTAACGGTAAATCACATGCCTGACATAAGGGCGATAAAAGTCATACTGCTGCTCAAACCGGTCTTCGTAGACCTGCTCGAAGGTCTCAAAATGGTCCTCAATGCATTGGTAATATGGAGTGCTTTGGGGATCGCGTTGCCGGTAAACAGGTGCCGGCATGGATATCGCCACCTTTCTTAAATACTGCCAAAAGCCTTATTTCACCGTAATACCCATGCCAAAATGACCGAACATAAAGCGTATCAGGAGAAAACACCATATGTTGGATGATGATGATCGACCAGATACTAATTGCCACATCGGCGCCATTAACCCCCTTTGCTATAGCCGGTGAAGTTGCACAACAGCCGGTGCACCCATGCACAGGTTTTTAGGCATTTAAAATCGCCAAATTTCAATCATTATATTTTCACAAATTGACAAAGAACACGTTGATAGGGGTCGGAAAGGGCCACGGCCCTCCCCGCCCTCCGAACCGTGCATGCGGTTCTCCCGCCCGCACACGGCTCTCCAGTCGGTAGTTTCCTCATCGGGATTGGCGCGCAATAACGTAGGCTTTATACATGGTGAAAAGACCTCGTTCAGCGAAGAAGGCGTTCGGCCATTGTCTGTGATCGCTTTCGGTCCTGCCAAATCCGGGTCGTTTTTGTTGTCTTCGCAATATCGCTCTTAGCCGGCGGCGTATAAAACCATCAAAGGAACCAAACGTGTAATTATGCGCATGCTTGAAGTACTCGAACCAACCTCTAATGGACGGATTGAGATCGGATATGATTTTTTCGATGCTTTGCCCCCCGGTTCGCCGAGTCTTGATACGAATTTTATCCTTAAACTTCTTTAGACTCTTTGAACGTACACTACGGGAGCCACCTTCAAACCGGTATCCGAAAAATTCAAACCCATAACCCATCTCCATGCTATTGCCGATATGGGTCTTTTCCGGACTCAGCTGCAGGCCGTTATGATCAACATCGGCATCAATGGGAGGTTTTAAGTATTCTCCCCCAAATCCGTTATAACCAGGAGATTCCGAAATGTCGATCGCGAGTTCGGGCCTATCGGTACTTAATTCTTCGGGTCTTCCGGGTCGTATACCTGCAATGGGATGAAAGCAGCAGGTCTATCCTGATTTATTTTTGATAATTCATCGAAGCTTTTTCCTGTAATGCACGGTTTTCGATTTCCCTTGCCGTCAAAAGGCGCGCTTACCTCGGGATATTCACGGCTGCCTTGATAGTCAAGCTTCTTGTCTTTTAGATAAGAATAAAGTGACACTCGAAAACTCCAGTCGAAATTTTTAAGATAGCTCAAAGCATTCTCCGAGAAACCAACATTTTCAACCAATTCCATATTTCCCACTAAAAGCCAAGTTGTAAACTCTACCCCGTGGGAAGCTCGCCTGAGATTGGATCCGTCCCTGTGATGGCGTAAACCAATTACCCAACCCGGACTGTCCCTCATTTCCGCGATTAGGGTTTGTTCGTTTTCTTCAAACAATCTTAAGGTTCCTTCTAGTAAGAACCAAGGATGTTCTATTGCGCCATCGCGCAGGGGAAGCAAAGGGTTGGAAGGTAGGTACATAATGCGTCGTGCATAACGTGCTTCACTAAAGGTCTTGCGTATTGTCTGATGCCATCCGAGCTGATACATTTTTGCGCAGTCGTTTGCTCGCGGACAATTTTTATCGATGAGAATTTGAACCTTCCCCTTGGCCGTGATGATGGTGGAGACTTCGCGCTCGTTGTAAATGGAGAGCGGATCGATGGAAGTATGGCCGCCATCTCGCCAACCGTCACTGCCTAAAGTCGCCATTCCATCTTCAAATGATATTTTAGTCGTAGCTGCGGACCTGTCGATTTTAAAATCGACGACATTAAACCGAACGCCGTGAAAAGCGATGGTCTTCATGTCTTGCGCGGTACAGCTTCCATGCACGTAAGCAACTCGCACCTTGGTTATAACAGTCGGGATATTGCCGGTTTTGTTATCCGGCTTAAAGCACCGAAGATATACTGTGTCGCCATTATAATTTATTCCAAACGCTTTTTTATCGGCATCTAGAAGTTGAACGTCCGAGCCGGATACGGTCCATCGATAAGTGCCTCCGCTTGGGGACCCTTTAGCCCGGACGATATGGTCGTGCCCGGGACATGCAGTTTGCTTGGCTTTAATTGTTACAGTTACTGCATATGGGCATGAAGCCACGGGATCGCCCACTTTGGGGCTTTCGCCATCGGAATTTGCAAAGTTCTTTCCGGCGTCTTTTTCAGCCTGGCTCAATCGCCTGGAAATTTCCATATTCTTGTTTTTTCCCATCAAACAGCCTCGGATTTCGCAATTTTAACTAGCTCGGTTTTTGCTCGTCTGTATAATTCTTGAATTTTTTCCTTGCTTTGAAGCTTGTTATCTTCCAAAATATCCTTGGCCCATGGAGTATCGAGTCGATGAATTGATTCCAAGTCAAAAGCAAAGAATAGATCGAGATAGAGGATTACATCCGCCTCTCTATCAATTCCATCGATGGCGGCAAATTCAATTACATTTCTTATATATTCACACAAGGCCAAGTCCCCGAAAGCTTTGCATTTCTCAGGCCAGATGCCTGTCAGATGCTTGGCGGAACGCTTTATAAAGCTTGCCAACATGTAGCGGGATAAAGCTTTATACTGCTCCTTGCGAATTTTTATCACGGCATTCCCCTTTTATACTTTTACTCAAGTTTCGCACGCTTGAAGGTGTAATTTCAGGGTGAAAAAATAGCTTATAGCATAAAAAATATCTAGAAAAATGTTCCCATTTGTGATATATTTAAACATTCGAATTTAATTAATATAACACAAAAAAGGAACATTAAAATAATCATTAGCACAAACTGTGAAAAGTTTAAAGGAGAAATCGAAAATTACCTGATAAATCAACGCAATAATTTTGACTCACAGGTAAACGAAGTTTTAAAGGCGCTCAATTTCAAAACCTGGTTGTGTCGAAAAAATATTCGCAAGATGGATGGCTTCAGCGCATCGCACATATTGTTTGTCTTGATAATTCTGCCAATGCTCAAGCTCAAAACCGTTCACAGTTTTTGTCAAAAGCATTGGCAAACTTGGTCTTCGGCCCGGAAAGACGTTTTTTATCGGTTAAAACAGAATGCGAAATATCGGTGGCGTTCCTTAACCTGAATCGGAACATACTTGGATTCTGCATCGTGACGCTTGGGTTTTTCATACCAAGTGGCTTTTATCCCCTTGATTTCGGATATCGTTTCGGGAAAAAGCGGCATCCAAAAAGCAGGGATGAAAAAAATGAGATCCGCGAAGCTCAAGCGGTTCAAGAAACTATGAGGCCAAAAACTGTACAAAGCTCGAACTAGCGAATGATAAGAACTCGCTTTTTGAGAGCGGGTAAAGTGAAGTAGATTGAAAAATTATGATTTTGTATGGAACTCATACAAACATAAACATATGGAAGCCCATTGTTTACGGGTACAATCAAAACTTTCATAAAAAAGGCGAGCCCTGTTGTCAATCGCTATTTTTTACCCATTTTTGCCTAACCTAATAAAATTACAGGTATTTTAGGTAAAACTTTCCCCTTGATCTCTCGACGAATCGGCTGCTAAAAGTAGGCTTCGACCGGGTACCGGGCTTTGGTCCTTACATATCGGCCAGGGTGTTGGCGTCCATTGGAGATCCTTTTCGATTTGAAAACCGAAAACAGCTTATCAAGATGGCCGGATATGATTTATGTGCAAACCGGAGCGGAAGAACAAGCGACAAAGCGATCCCGGTAATATCTAAAAAAGGCAACGGTGAGCTTCGCTATGCCTTGTATCAGGCAGCCAAGGTAGCATCTTCAAGAGTAGATCTGTTCAGAACATACTTTACTAAACTTCTTCGTGGAAGAGAACGGGAGCGAGGGATTAGAACAAAAATGTGCGTTAAACTGGCAGCGAAAATGCTGGTGATCGCCTGGACGCTGATGAAGAAAAGAGAACCGTTTGATCCCGCATATCTGGACATAGAATAAGAAGTTTTACTACTTCGGCGAGAGAGCCCGTGCATGTACGTTGGGGCATATGACCTCTGGAGGGACAATCCCGGGCCTCTCACTGAACTTTCGACTCTGGATAAAGGATGATCAAGCACTACTGCTAATACAGTAATGCAGGATAAACGTAACGATTAGAGGTAGGGTTCGTATTTGTGAGAGATTCGCCGAAACTTTTTTAAAAAACTATAAGGAGAGGTGCGTCCGGAAATTAGCCGATTTCATAACTTATTGAAATAGTTTGATTATTAAAACTTTATACTTTATGCTTGACAAAAGAAATATAGGATGTCCCGGAAATCCACTAAAATAATGCTTGTGAAATTTTTATGACAACCTGCCCTAAAATCCTTTTTTATGAGTACCAAATTACTGTGATATGTTCAATTCCGGATGGAAGGTGATGATGTGATATCCAATAGTAAACTCAATGCCGTTGAATTAAGGTTTTGATAAAAATTATCTCTTGTATTTTTG
>CAZDAB010000300.1:0-4638 GCA_964502855.1 uncultured Desulfobacteraceae bacterium
GCCAGTATTCCATTGTTCCATCATTCCAATTGTGAGCGAAGCGAACTAACTTGTTTTAAGAACTGTTATATAATATTAGATGAATAATCAATCTGTTATTGTGATAGGTTTTATAAATCTATTCGAATTTTAAAATGGTTTTTACGAAACTAAATTGTAAGTTGCCTATGGTGTCTTTTCAAAAATTGTACAAATTTTTGACAAAAATTTGTCAAAATTTCAGCACATCTCTTGGCAAAAAATCGCTCAAGTTATTTACAATATAAACATATAATGCTAATTTGAATTCGATTAAAATCTTATGGTCTATGAAATCAACTTGTTATGAGTATACAGTTTCAATAGCCTTTTTTAGAGGATACTTTAATATCATCCTTTTGCTGGCAATGCTATGCCTGTTGCCAAATCTTTGCATTGCGCTTGATCCTGAAGAAATTCTTGTGATTGCCAATAGCGATGCTCATAAAAGCGTTGATATTGCTAAATATTATATGAAAAAAAGGAAAATACCCGAGGATAACCTCATAATGCTTAGTGTGACCGACAAAGAAACATGCAGCCGCGCTGATTACCAAAAAAAAGTGGCATTGCCGGTTAGTAGGTATATTAAACAAAATGATTCTAAATGGCATATCCGCTGTTTGCAGGTGATATATGGACTTCCTCTGAAAGTAGCTCCATCTGAACTGACTAAAGAAGAAAAGGTTGAGATAGGTGAACTAAAGAAAAAAAAACATGAGCTTGAAAATCAATTAAAAAAAATCAATGGACAAAAAAGGGAGGATCAAGAAAGCATAAAAAAAGCATTGGGTCGTGTAAAAAAGAAGATCTCAAAATTGAGTAAAAACGATCAATGGGCGTCACTCGATTCTGAAATTGCACTGGTCCTTGAAAAGGATTACCCCTTATCCGGATGGATTCCAAATCCGTATTTCATAGGGTTTAAGAATAGGACCTTTTCTATTAAAAAAGAAAATGTTCTCATGGTAAGCCGGCTTGACGGCCCTGATGTTGAAATCGTAAAACGAATTATTGACGATAGCATGAAGGCTGAAGAAAAAGGACTCTCAGGGGTTGCCTATTTTGATGCAAGATGGCCTGATCCGGTCGATAAGAAACTTTCGGCTTATGCGTTATATGACAGGTCCATACACCTTGCCTCCGATATTGTTAAAAAGACGAATCTTTTACCGGTGGTCCTGGATGAAAAACCAGATCTGTTTAAGCCGGATGAATGCCCGGATGCGGCCCTTTACTGCGGGTGGTACCGCCTGGCCAATTATGTGGATGCGTTTGTATGGAACCCCGGATCAATTGGTTATCATATTGCAAGCAGTGAATGTTCAACTTTAAAGCGTAAGAACAGTAAAGTCTGGTGCAAAATGATGCTTGAAAAGGGGATTGCGGCAACCATAGGACCGGTATCAGAACCGTATGTTAATGCATTTCCTTTGCCGGAGTTATTCTTTGGATTTTTAGTGGATGGAATCTTAACACTGGCAGAATGTTATTTAATAAGTACTCCTTATCTATCGTGGAAGATGGTTTTGGTGGGCGATCCACTTTACCGGCCATTTAGAGTTGCCCGATGAAAGAGTAAATGAGTATAATGAGAGATCTTTTCAAAATTAACCGGTTATCAGGGTTTCGCCTTACGTTGGCCCGCCAGGGACAATTTTGCATTCGGGGAATATAAAATAAAGATACCGTCTATCGAAAGTTACCGACATCAGGTCAAAAAGGTCTGCTTGAAAGGCGCATACGGGTCTGTATGCACCAGCCCGAATGGTCCCTGAGGGGTTCTCGATGCAAGAAGTCCGAACTTCCTGTTGGCCGAGTCTGTTTAGCTTTGGAGCGTCGTCGCTACATTCGTTGTTCCACCAATACGATAAAAGATAAGGAAGATTTTTCTCATTCCGATCTGAAACCAACATCAATCAGTTAACCATCTCCGCAGCAAGCCGGGCTTAAAAAAGATGACGTAAATTAGAAAATATTCGCTTATGAATACATACATTACTCCTTTTTCTCAAAAGGATTATTGAAAATATCATCTAATTCATCACCGCTTCCCATATCATCTTTAATAAAGTCACTTTTAGCCATATGATGAGCCGAAGTGACTTTTTCATTTGATTTTATGGACGCCAGTATCAGCTCCCGAGTTTTTTGTGCCTCCTTTCTTCCTTGAAAATTTTCTTTACTTGCAAGGGCTTTTTCAAGTCTCTCACGGGAATCATCGAGCCTATTCACTTTATACAGCGCCATACCTAAGTGGTAATTTAAGACAACGTTTTCTGGCATTCGGAAGGAGGCCTTTTTCATAAAGCCTATTGCTCTATTTGTGTCGCCCTTTTTGTAATGCACCCAGCCGAGAGTATCAAGTACAGAAGGATTATTAGGCATAATTTGGTAAGCTTTATTCGCAAGTTCAAGAGCCTTTTCAAGGTTTGCCTCTGAATCAAAATACTCACAGAGAAGATAAGACAAATTATTGGCGACAACCCATAAATTTGGATTTACTTCAAGTGCCTTTTCATAAATTTCTACCGCCTTACCATATTCCTCGGTTATTTGATAAATCAGTCCCAAAGAAATATATCCCGCAGGGTTTTTCGGGTTCGCAGCGATTTTGGACTCAAATGTTTGAATGGCATATTTTTCCTTTCCCTGAATCAGATAGAGCCTTGATAGGCTATTGTAAGGAGACTGCCACATTGGTGCGGACGTTATTGCTTCTTTAAAAGCTTTTTCAGCTTCCGCGTAATTCTTTTGGGCTACATACACCTGCCCCAGGAGGTAATGGCAAAATGCTTGTTCAAATTTCTGTTTTATGCGTTTTGTTAACAGGGCAATTGCGGCATCGTATTTTTTCTGCGACAAGTAACCCTGAATGAGATTTGATATGAGGGTTTTTGATTCCGGATTGGCTTCACAGCCGGCTTCCAGCTCTGAGACAGCCTTGGGAAATTCCCCCTTTTTGGCGTAAAGCCGGCTGAGTTTCAAGTATCCAAGGGGGTTTTTAGGTCTGTTTTGCTTTATCTTTTCATACTCATTTTTAGCTTGGTCAAAATCGTCCTGAGCCAGGTAAATATCCCCCAAATTCGCAATTACCTGGATGTCACGCGGATTATTTTTAATAATTTTTTTCAGTTGAGTTGCGGCTTCCGTAAAGTTTTTCTTTAAAATAAAAACAAACGAATAAGCTTTTAAAAGCTCTCTTGAATGTGGCCTGATCTTCAATCCTTTCCATAAAGTTACCTCCGCTTTTGTGAGGTCTTGATTTTCTATATGGGCTTTTGCCAGATATATGTAGCCGGGAATAAAACTGGAATTTTCTTTGAGCACAATGTTAAATTCAGAGACAGATTTTTCTATTGCACCCTTATATAAGGAAATAACCCCATTGTTAAAATGGCTTTCAACATTTTTGGGATTGTCTTTCAAAGCCTCATCTATATATTTTTCAGCATGTTCAACATCACCTGTCGATAGATATATCCTTGCCAGTGCATTTTTAAACTGAATGCTTCCGGGACTTGAGGAATCCTTTTCGAGAGCAAGGGATTCCTTTAGGATTCCCAGGGCCATATCGGTTTGTTTGAGGCTTGCGTACAACCTACTGAGGAGAAGACGAAGTTTGATACTTTTTTTGTTGTTTTTTATCCCGGTCTTAATCATGTTTTCGGCTTCGGCAATCTGTCTTTTTGATATGTAAAATCTGGCCAGACGCATTAGGTTGTCTTCATTTCCAGGATCAGATGAGATAATCTTTTGGAGGAGGGTACTGGCTTCATCCCGCCTGCCTGAATTCCAATAAAGGTTTGCAAGGGAAATCTTGTGAGTATCTCTATCCGGCTCAAGCGCTATCATCTTTTTCATGGTTGCCTCAGCGTTTTTTGCCGGTCCGTATCTGGCATACACATTGAAAAGCGCCGCATATATTGCAACGGATTCAGGGTTGGCTTTGACTCCGTTTTCAAGGACTTTTACGGCGCTTTTAATATCGTTGTTCCGAGTATGTAATGAAAAAAGCATCAAATAAAGGGCCGGATAGGTTGCTTCTTTTTCCAGAATTTGTTCAAGAAACTCTGTTGCCTCTTTGATTTTTTCCCGGCTATCAGCGATGAGCCTTTTAGAAGAAGGGCATCACGTAGAATCTCTTCGCGATTTTCAAGGTCTGAACTCAAAATAAAATCGGCTGTAGCCAGTGCCTTGTCAAACGCCTTTGATGCAAGGAACAGTTTGCCGATCTCGAGCTGTGCATTAAGATTATCAGGAGAGTGTTTTACAGCCAGAGTAAAGCTGTTAAAGGCTTCTTGAAAATTTTTCAGCTTAAGCTCCGTCAATCCGATCATATAATGTGCGTCCGAATACTTGGGGTCAATTTGCACCGCGTTTTTGAACTCAAGAATAGCACTTCTGTAATCCCCTTTTTCATAATAAGCCTTCCCTTTATCAAGGTAAGACGCCTTCTTTTGTTCATCAGATGCACAGCCCCACAGTGTTGAAAAAAGAATCAGAAAGAGAAGAAATAAGTTTTTCGACTGTTTCATATTGTTTACCCCTTTGTGGCTTTGAGTATAATTAGTGTCTGAACGAAAAGTCATGATTTTGCGGGTAAATCGAGGCACAAAA
>CAZDAB010000301.1:0-4633 GCA_964502855.1 uncultured Desulfobacteraceae bacterium
TTAAAGATAAGATCGCTGGCGCCTTTGTTTATGGCTTCTTCGTAAGAGTATTCGCCGCTGTAACCGGTCATGACAATGACATCTATATCATGATTTTGTTTCATAAGGTCAGTCAGTTGAAGACCATCCTTGCCGGGCAGCATGATATCGGTTATTGCTACATTCACACGGTTCGATTTTAATAATTCGAGCGCTTCTTCCGCACTGGAAGCCGTTATGGAATTGTAGCCCGACCGGATTAAAAATTCGTGCATCAAATTTTTAATACCAGCATCGTCGTCTACTATTAAAACGAGTTCATCCATTTCTTTTTGCCCAGCCCATTGTGTTTATATGGATATGTTTTCTATAAATATGTGTCTCGGAAGTTCTATTCTGCTATAAACGGAATCGAAATTACAACCCTTTTAATGTCAACCTATTCCAATTGGGTCAAAGCCCCTAAGCCCGATTGTCGCTTCTTTGATACCGGGGTTGACATATTTAACAACAATTTGATAAAAGTCGTTCTCTTTACTTTAATTTATGCTTAAATTGAGTATTTCAAATTGTGACACAATATTACAGAGATGATAAATACTAATATTTTAGCACATTATATGATTGCTAAAAAACAGCAGGAACTCATCCATTTGGATGGCATGAGTCTATTTATAAACTTTTATTATATTTCCAAAGAAATTTTATGTCAACAAGCTTTTGATTTTGATTGATTGTTCAAAAGAGATATTATAAGTGATAATGAAAAACATACGAAATTTCAGCATCGTAGCACATATTGATCACGGCAAATCCACGCTTTCCGATCGCCTGATACAGGCGACCCATGTCATTATTGACCGGGATTTTAAAGATCAGATATTAGATACCATGGATATAGAACGGGAACGTGGCATTACCATAAAAAGCCAGACCATTTGTCTGCCGTATATATCAAAAAATAATCAGACCTATTCCCTGAATCTCATAGATACACCCGGACACGTAGACTTTACTTATGAAGTTTCCCGGGCGCTTGCTTCTTGCGAAGGGGCATTGCTTTTGATAGATGCCAGCCAGGGAGTGGAGGCTCAGACCCTGGCCAACCTTTATCTGGCCCTGGAACATGACCTTGAAATTATTCCCGTAATCAACAAAATAGATCTACCGTCGGCTGATGTTAAGCGGGTAAAAAAACAGATAAAAGAAGACCTGGGACTTGACCCGGAAACGGCAATACTGACTTCAGCCAAGGAAGGGATCGGCATCGAAGATGTGTTTGAGTGTATTATAGATTATCTGCCGCCTCCCACAGGAGATCCGGATGCGCCCTTTAAAGCTTTGATTTTTGATTCTCACTATGATCCTTTTCGGGGGACGATTGTTTATTTTCGGGTTTTCCAGGGAAGAGTAAAGCCAAAAGATCTGATTATGTTTATGTCAAATAATGCCGTTTATAAGGTTGAGGAAGTCGGGATATTTCAGATCGATCGTATACCCCAAAAAGAAATTTCAGCAGGTCAGGTAGGCTATATGATCGCAGGTATAAAGACGGTCAGCGACACACGATGCGGGGATACCATAACCTTAAAAGACGACCCCTGTTCAAAACCCATGCCGGGATTCAAGGAAGCAAAACCCGTGGTTTTTTCTTCGATTTACCCGGTTGCCTCTGACGGTTACGAGGAACTGGCTATAGGCCTGGAAAAGCTGAAACTAAATGATGCGTCCCTTATTTATGAAAAAGATACGTCCGTGGCCCTGGGTTTCGGGTTCCGCTGCGGCTTTCTGGGGCTACTCCATCTTGAGGTTGTTCAGGAGCGTCTTGAACGTGAATACGATCTGTCTTTGATACTTACGGCGCCTTCGGTCAGATACGAGATCGTCATGAATGACGGCTCCACATTAACTATCGACAATCCGGCCTTGTACCCGGATCCTACAAAGATTGAATACACAAAAGAGCCGTTTATACGGGCCTCTATTATCATACCGGATCGGTATATGGGGCCGGTGATGAAGCTCTGCCTGGATCGAAGAGGAATTAATAAGAATTATCAGTATCTGACCAATAACCGGTTGGAAATGATATTTGAACTTCCCCTGGCCGAAGTTGTTTATGATTTTTACGACAAGCTTAAATCCGTAACCCAGGGATATGGATCTTTTGACTATGAATTGATAGATTTCAGGGAAACCGACCTTGTCAAGGTGGACATTCTGATCAACGGGGATCGTGTTGATGCCCTTTCCCAGCTGGTTCATCGGGACAGGGCGGTTGAACGGGCAAGGCGTGCATGTGAAAAACTGCGGGATGAAATTCCACGACAGATGTTTAAAATAGCCATTCAGGGAGCGATAGGCGGTAATATTATTTCCCGCAAAACGGTTTCGCCATTTAGAAAGGATGTTACCGCAAAATGTTATGGAGGTGACATAACCCGAAAACGTAAACTCCTCGAAAAACAGAAAAAAGGGAAAAAACGGATGAAGATGGTGGGTCAGGTAATGATCCCCCAGTCCGCATTTTTATCCGTGCTGAAAACAGATTCAGATTGAGACCTTTGAAAAACGGTTTCAGATGAAAAGGGGAACAAATGGGAAAAACCATTGCCGATAAAATTTTTGATGCCCACCATGTTGACGGCCCTTCAGAAGATATTCATGTGATCCGACTGGACGCCGTATTCTGTCATGAGATTACAACACCCATGGCAATCAATGATTTGGTGAGTCGCAACAAGGACCGTGTTTTTGACAGGGATAAAATCAAGGCGGTTATCGATCATGTTACGCCGGCAAAAGACTCGAAGACCGCCGAGCAGGGTAAAATTCTCAGAGATTGGGCCAGGCGTCACAATATTCTTGATTTTTTTGATATCGGCAGAAACGGGATCTGCCATGTGCTTTTCCCTGAAAAAGGATTTGTGCGCCCGGGTTTTACCGTGATCATGGGTGATTCTCATACCTGCACCCATGGTGCATTCGGTGCATTTGCCGCCGGAGTTGGGACCACGGATCTTGAGGTGGGAATTCTTAAAGGCGTTTGTGCCTTTCACTATCCCTCAACCATTAAAATAAACATCATCGGACGAATGCCCGAAGGTGTTTTGGCCAAGGACGTCATCCTATCCGTGATCGGTCGTATAGGGGTTAACGGCGCCACCAACAAAGTCCTGGAATTTACCGGGCCGGTCGTGGATGCCATGACCATGGAATCAAGGATGACGCTGTGCAATATGGCTGTTGAAGCCGGGGGAACCTCGGGGATCTGCCTGCCCGACATAACCACCGTTGAATATTTATGGGAATTCATTGAAAATGAATATTCCGATAAAAAAGCGGCTCTCGATGATTTTAGCAAATTGGTTTCTGATCCCGATGCCCGGTATGACCAAGTGATTGAGCATGATGTCAGTGGCCTGGAACCGCTGGTTACATTCGGATATAAGCCCGATCAGGTAAAACCGGTCAAAGAGATGGAAGCAATAAAGGTGGACCAGGTTTACATCGGCTCATGTACCAATGGTAGAATCGAAGATCTCAGAGTTGCCGCCCGGGAACTTGACGGCCAAAAAATCAGCAATTCAGTACGGGGAATTGTCTCTCCGGCCACGCCAAAGATCTTTCGCCAGGCAATGGAGGAAGGCATACTGAAAATATTTTTGGATGCCGGATTCTGCGTTACAAATCCCACATGCGGCGCCTGCCTGGGCATGAGCAACGGCGTATTGGCCCAAGGCGAAGTCTGTGCTTCCACAACAAACAGAAATTTCAACGGACGCATGGGCAAAGGAGGTATGGTGCACCTGGTAAGTCCTGCCACAGCGGCAGCTACAGCCATTGCGGGTTACATTACAAATTCAAGCCTTTTCAAAGGTTAAAGGATATATCATGAAAAATTTTAGCGGAAAAGTCCTTTTTCTGGATAGAACGGATATCAACACCGACGAAATTATTCCGGCAAAATACCTTTCCGAGATTTCCAAGCAGGCACTCGGGCCCTACCTTTTAGAAGATCTCAATCTCGACGGATTCAGCTCCCGAATTGATATTCAAGGAAAAAGGGTTATCATCACACGGGCAAATTTCGGTTGCGGGTCTTCCAGAGAACATGCCGCTTGGGCACTTGAAGTAAACAACATTAACCTGGTCATTGCAGAAAGTTTTGCCCGAATATTCAGACAGAACATGTTTAATTGCGGAATGATGGCAGTGGAACTGCCGGCGAAAACCATCGACCGCATTTTCAGAGACTTTGCCGGCAAAGAAACCTATCTGGAAACAAATCTTGAAAAAAATATCTTTATCATAACCGCTAAAGATCTGCAGTTTGAGGTATCTTTTTCAATTTCTGAGTTTGACCGTGCTCTGGTAATGACCGGGGGGTGGGTGGAATATGCGGATTCGAAATATTGAGACCGTTGCAAAACGCCCCCTTTTGCCCAATGCCTGCGTCAGGCTCAAATTTTAATCCTCAAAATACTCAATGTATTCCTGTGGTTAAAATTTTCGCCTTCCTTGGCCTTGAACAAAATTGAACGTTTTGCAACGGTCTCATATTGAGCCGGAAAACTTCTGGTGTTACAACTTAATCAGTTACCACTTTATTGATAATGGCGCCGATTTTTTCGATGCGGCATTCGACCACGTT
>CAZDAB010000302.1:0-4631 GCA_964502855.1 uncultured Desulfobacteraceae bacterium
CCATAAATTTAATCTATATCAGTATCTTAGGGATTATCGTTCAAACACTAATTAGGGGTCAAGAACTCTTTTTCTCTTCGAGTTGGGCATCAAGCTTTTTGCGAGCTAGGAAAGTTCTTTCGCAAACTTGTTCTTAAAGGCCTCTTCAACGATCTTTGCAGCAACTTGCGTATCTTTGATATAATCACAATTGATAACCATATCAAACTCATATGGTACAGCATCTTTTTTGCCAAAAACCTTTTTAAAAAAGCCGCGTTGCTCCTTATCGATTTGAGGCAATTTGTCGGCAGCTTCTTTTTCTTTGATTTTCAAAATTTTGGACAACCGCTTAATTCGATGCTCGTCTGAACAGATAAACCGAACCGCCAGGACCCGGTCTCTTGGAATTATTAAATGTGTCCCCCTGCCCACAAAAATAGTCGGTTCCAAACCGGCAAGAGAAATCACAACATTAATGAGATGCCTGTTGTAATCACTTTTAATAAAAGATTTCTCACCAAAAAGAAGGGCTGCAAATTCCTTTAAATAACCTGGATAACGTTCGTCAAAATAGGCGACTGTTTTTTGGCTCAATTTTGCCTCTTGGGCGATGTGTTCCAGAATTTCCCTGTCTACTACTTTATATCCGATATTTTTTGCTACAATATCGGCAATTTCCAGGGCTCCGACCCCAATTTTTCGAGAGCAACAGATCGTGGGGAAAATCTCCGGCCTTTTTTCTTCTCTTTTCTTTTCAATGAATTTTTTCTCCAGCTCGCGAAAATGTTTGTCCGCCAATTGAGCGCCGGTCGGTCTTTTGTGCGTGTACATTCCCGGTGTATATTTTATACCTCCGATTTGTACCATAGTGCACCTCCTTTTTTAGGCTTAGGATGTCTTTTTAAAGATCATTTATTTTATATTCTTCCTGTATTCCTTACCATAAATGATCTTCCCAAATTCTGAGTGTTGAAGAATAGTAAATATTTTTTACAATTATCATTCTGCAACTATTGTGCCATAGGATAACGAAAGAAATCTGAATGTTATCTGCCTGAAATTATACACTTATTTGCTGCCAGGATAAAAAACGGAATAATAGATGATAAAAATACCTGTCTGCTTTTTTTACAAATTGTAAAAACAAGCTTCCCCCTACCTTGATTTTACAACCTGTAAAAAAGACTGACACCCATTCATTCCAAATTTTAATCGCCATATTTTTCTAAAACGCTAAATCTACATCATATCAGCAGGTTAAATATATGTCTCAAGGAAATTTCGCTTTGGTATGGTTGTTGCTTTTAAAAAGAGCAGAAGGGTTACCCCCGGATTCTAAATTGAAATGATTCTTAATAACTTTTTCAAAGAAAGAAGTTTAACCATGGCAGAAATTAACGATTAAAAAAAAATCGATACATTATAAGCGCTCTGCCGGGATAAACCATTTTATTGACCATGAGTGTAGCGGTTTGAAAGGAGAATTGTCATGTTAGTAAAGCACTGGATGAGCAAACAGGTGATCACCATCGATGAAAACGATTCCATGAATAATGCAATACACTTGTTAAAAAAACATAATATCAAGATGCTGCCGGTTATGAAACAGGATAAGCTTGTTGGAATTGTCACGGATCGGGATCTAAAAAGTGCGTCTGCTTCTGATGCGACCAGCTTGGAAATTCATGAACTTTTATATTTAATTTCTAAAATTAAAGTAGAAGATCTCATGACTAAAAACCCCATCACCGTTCCTTTAGACTATACCATAGAAGAAGCTGCGGAGGTCCTTTTAAAACATAAAATATCCGGAGTGCCTGTGATAGACTCTTACGGTGATGTGGTCGGCACAATCACCCAAAATGATCTTTTCAGAATTATAATTTCTCTGACCGGTGTTGAAAGAAAAGGCATCCAATTTGGCCTGGAGGTAGAAGATCTGCCGGGCTCCATCAAAGAGATAGAGGAGACAATTCGAGAATACGGCGGGCGTATGGCGAGCATCCTGACTTCTTACGATATGGCCCCCAAAGGATTTCGCCGGTTGTATATTCGCATGTACGGCATTGATCGCTTCAAGCTCAATAAGCTCAAGGCATCGCTTAAAGAAAAAGCCTCTCTCCTTTATATGGTGGACCGCCGTGAAGTCAAAAGAGAAACGTATTAGTCTATTACTGATCTAAAAATTCATGGCAAAAAAAACTAACAAACCAACAAAAGATTAGAGAAAGGAGTATATCTTGGTAAAATACAGAAGAAAAATTTTGTTGGCGGTGGATGGTTCGGATCAGGCTTTTGAGGCAGTGCGCTATGTGAGCCGGTTATTTCCGCCGAACCGTATGGAAGTGGTTCTATTCCATGTAATGACAAAGGTTCCCGAAAGTTTCTGGGATATCGAGAAAGAGCCCGCATACAGGCAAGAAGCAGCTACCACGCGTGCCTGGGAACTCCAGCAAAAGAAGGAAATACAAGAGTTTATGGAAAAAGCCCGTCGGCTATTTCTGGAACAAAACGTTCCGGAGGATGCCGTTAGTATTAAAATCCAGGAAAGGAAGGTGGGCATAGCAAGAGACATCATGTATGAGTCACAAAACGATTACCACGGAGTGGTTGTGGGGCGCTGGGGAATGAGCATGCTGAAAGATTTTTTATGGGGAAGCATTGCGAACAAGCTTATCGGACGTCTGATCAATCTACCCCTCTGCGTGGTGGGCGGTAGGTCACGAATTGGCAAAATACTTGTGGCCATAGATGCTTCGGAAGGAGCAATGAGAGCCATAGACTACGTTGGTGACATAGTGGATAATTCCCATTGGGAGGTCACCATTTTTCATGCGATTAGAGATTTTCATACAGAGGAATTGTACAGGGCTGAAAAATCCATGGAGTCCGCCTTGGAAACGGCCTCTAGTCACCTGGAGAAAGCCGGCTTTAGTCGTAATCAAATTGCCGTTAAAATGGTTACCGGGGCACATAGCCGGGCCGCGGCTATTATTACGGAAGCTCTTAAAGGGGGATTTGGGACTATTGTTGTGGGGCGAAGAGGTCTTACCCATGTTGAAGAGTTCATTATGGGCCGTGTGAGCAACAAGGTCGTTCATATGGCGAGGGAAATGGCGGTTTGGGTGGTAACCTAATTAGACGTCTCGAAATCCTACAATTTATGGGGAGTAAGGGTATTTTTTAGACTTATATTTTTAACTCGAACATGGAATAATGGAATGATGGAATAATGGAATGATGATTTAAAGAAGATGACATTCCTCTATTTAATTCCCGTCAATAGGAATTTTACAATAACCCAACTTTCCATTTTCCCAGAACCCAATATTCCAGTGTTCCAATATTCCAACATTCCAATTGTGAGCGAAGCGAAGTAACTTGGTCTTAAAAAAATATTCATACTGTCAAAGGGTTCTTTCCAGTCATTTCATAAATTCTATTTTGGTATGGTTGTTGCTTTAAAAAAGCAGGTGGGTTACCCCTGGATTCCAAATGAAAATAATTCTTAATAACTTTTTCAAAAATAAGATATAATTTAATATGTATATGGGAGGAAAACATGTATAAAACGATATTGGTTCCATTGGACGGCTCGAAAAGAGCTGAGGCAATATTGCCCCATGTGGAAAACCTCGCACTATCTTTAAACGCCAAAGTGATTTTATTTAAAGTTGCGGAACCGTCGCTTATGCTGGAATATGATGAAGTGATTGATATGTCAACGTACTTGGAAAAAGTCGGTAAGCAGAAGAAAGATGCAGAATCTTATCTTACTTCTCTTCAAGAAAAATTTCGTGCAAAGGGCATCGAGGCTCAAACTCTCATCGGCCATGGTCCGGTGGTCAAAGCAATCATCAATGCTGCGGAACGAGAAGATGCGAGACTGGTGGCGATGGCCAGTCACGGCCACGGCGGTTTGCTCAGGACATTTTATGGAAGCGTTGCGGCCGGGGTGTTGCAACGTATCGATCGCCCTTTGCTTCTTATTCGTTCACGGAGAGACGACTAGACCGGTTATTTCATAAACCCTGTCTTAACATGCCTTTTGCGCCACCATAAATTATAGGCATGTCATGTGAAAGCAAAAATCCGTGTTGCATAACACGAAAAGCGGATGGGTTGGCAACGACAAATGAATCATCAAGAAAAAATTTTTCAGTTAATGGAAAAGCCCGGCTTTTATCCGCATGCTGTTTCCAAGATAGAGCATCGTGAAACACACATTTCCAAAGTTTTCCTGACCGGCGCCTATGTCTATAAAATTAAGAAATCGGTTAATCTGGAATTTTTGGATTACACCACGCTGTCAAAGCGTAATTATTATTGTCATCAGGAAACGACTCTGAATCGGCGCTTGTCACACAATATCTATTTAGGGGTTGTTGCCATAACTTTTAAAGACGGTCGATATTATCTTTCCGGACCGGGAAAACCGGTTGAATATGCTGTGAAAATGCGCCAGCTACCTGAAGATCGTTCACTGATTCGAATGCTTAAAGACGGAAAAATCGATCATACGGCAATTGACCGGTTGGCCCGAATGCTTGCCGATTTTTACCAATGTTCCGCCACGGACGGAAGAATTACCGCGTTTGGTTCATGGGAAACCATACACGCCAACTGCGAAGAAAACTTCGGGCAAATGG
>CAZDAB010000303.1:0-4626 GCA_964502855.1 uncultured Desulfobacteraceae bacterium
CCATAAATTTAATCTATATCAGTATCTTAGGGATTATCGTTCAAACACTAATTAGTGCCCGAACGAAAACTATGATTTTTTGTTAAGATCAAACAAGACGAAAATTTTAACCACACAATCATTAAAAAAAATACCCGGAAAGATCATTTTTTTATTGAAATTTTTTAATATATTTAGCATTAGTAATTTCTTATTTTATTTTTGTATGCTTTAAAATAGAAATATTGCCCTTGAATACCTTTTAACGACATATAATTTAAAGCTAATTTTGTTGATGAAAAGGATAAAGATGAATAAAAAACATATTGGGGTGTTGTGTTTGATGATGGCTTTTGTTCTGGGGGTTTCATTGGAGGCAACCGGACAAGATACAGTTGCCGGTGAAGAGAAGCTGGAGGTTATGTGTGTTCCCATGGGCGTTATTGTGCTCCAGCCGGAAAAAACCGTCGAACAAAAAAAATCTCCGGTTGAATTCAATCATTCCAAGCATTTTATTTATGACTGCAGAGCGTGTCACCACAAATGGGACGGAAAAACTCAAATTTCCAGCTGCACAACATCGGGCTGCCATGACCTGATAGAATCTCCGAAAAAGCCCACAAAATACCTGGCTTATTCGGATACAGGTATCAAATATTTCAAATATGCGTTTCATCAGAAGTGTGTCGGGTGCCATAAAGCCATCAATGCCAAGCGCAAAAAAATGGAAATGTCATACCAGACATTGAACGCAAAACTGCCCAACACCGGCCCCACCGGTTGCATTGAGTGTCATCCTAAAGAATAGTTTTCGCTGTATTGCTTTAGACACCCACTGTCCTTTTTGGAAGATCTGTATGTTTTTAAAGGTCTTGGATGACTATTCCTGTCCAATGATGAATTGTCTTTGTATGAACGCCAAAAAAATCCGTCAAATCCGATCCAACCTTCTCTTATGGTATAAAAAAAATAAACGTCCTCTGCCCTGGCGTGAAACAGATGATCCCTATTGCATCTGGGTGTCGGAAGTCATGCTACAGCAAACCCAGGTGAATACGGTTCTACCCTATTACCGGACGTTTCTTCTTCATTTTCCCAATGTGCAATCTCTGGCTCAAGCCGATATAAACGACGTACTCAAGGTCTGGGAGGGGATGGGATACTATGCACGGGCACGGAATCTACATGGGGCGGCAAAGACGGTGGTTGAAAAACACGACGGAAAAATTCCCGGTAACCGGCATGATTTTAAAAGGTTATCGGGGGTGGGGGATTACATTGCATCTGCCGTCTTAAGTATTGCCTTTCATAACCCCCATGCCGTGGCAGACGGAAATGTCAAGCGAGTGCTTGCCCGCCTGCTTCAGATAGATGCGGCTGTAAACAAATCCGCTTCGTATAAAATATTCAAAGAGGCGGCCGAGATCCTGTTAGATCCCAAACAACCCGGTATGTTCAACCAGGCATTAATGGAGTTGGGAGCGTTAATCTGTAAACCGAAAAACCCAAATTGCGACATATGTCCCCTTCAAAGCTTTTGCCGTGCATATCAATTCCAAACCTTGGATGAATATCCGAAACGGATCAAAAATCCGCCCAGGCCGGAGTATCACATTGCCGTGGGTGTTGTGTTTAAAAACACTCATGTTTTAATTACCCGAAGAAAACTTGAAGGACTGTTGGGCGGGTTATGGGAATTTCCGGGCGGAAAGGTCAAAAAAGGCGAAAGCGCAGAAACAGCCTGTGTAAGAGAGATCCGGGAAGAAGTGAATATTTCCGTGGAAGTCACTTCTTTCCTGACCCGCATAAAACATGCCTATACTCATTTTAAAATTCGTGCGGATGTATTTTGCTGCAAATACCTAACGGGCAATGTTCAATTGAACGGACCCATAGATTATCTCTGGATAAAGCTCCAAGACATTGACCGGTATCCGCTTCCAAAAGCCAACCATAAATTTATTCCATTGCTTAAAAAGATGAACTTATGACTTAAATAAGGAGAAAGAACTTTTCATAAAAACTTTATCGATGGAGGAAAAGGATATGAAAATTCCCAAGTATGTTACTGTAGAAGAGGTCAAAAGGGTTTGCAAGGAACTGAAAATCAGTGATTGGACTAAAAAGAAAGAGCCGAGAGTTTCCTTGAAAGAAGCAAAGATCATTCTTGCCGAGGTATACAAAGGTAAAATGAAGGTCGACGCTAAAGAGTTCCAATCAGGCCTGGAGGTTGAGCTTGAACACGGATTGCAGTTCAAGGATGCCAACGTGACCAATAATCATCCCCTGCTAACGGGTCTTATCGTGCTCGCCCACTTCAAAGAATCACTGGACTATTACAGGCTCCTGGAGGTGGCGGAACTGGAGGGGGATCTGCTCAAGGCCGTGGTGCGCGGGCAGACAAAGAAGATCAAAGAGTATTATGCAAGGCTTGCACAGGCGAGAATATCTCTCAGGAAAGCGGAATTAAAGCGCTTAGCGTAATAAGGCAGGATATCCCGATTTTAGATAAAGTGGGGTCTGTTTTCCAGACCCCACTTTGAAGTTAGATTGATCACCTGAATTTTGCAAGAGTCGAAGGCTTTCATATGCAAGATTCAGGCATCAATATTATTCGGTATCCTCTTAACCCTTTGCAAGCTCGGCCAGCGCCGCACGAACACCTGCGGCGTAGTCCGGATGAATCTTCTCGAAATGGCCCAGTTGGCGCTCGACGATGTTATCCGGCACCCCTTGCATGGCCTCGGCGAGGTTGGAGAAAAGCCGGGCCTTTTGGCCGTCGTCGAACAGGTTGAACAGCGCTCGGGGCTGGATATAATCATCGTTGCCCTCGCGGTGATCGTAGCGATCTGCATCGCCGGAGATCTTCAGTGGCGGTTCGGAAAAATCCGGACTTTGAACCGGACCCCTGAACGAGTTGGGCTCGTAAAAGGCATCCGGGTTCGGGAAGTTGGGAAAGAACCGCATGTGCCCATCCTTGTGGTAATGATTCACCGGGCATTTGGGTGCGTTTATGGGCAGCGCCTCGTAGTGTGTGCCGAGACGGTAGCGGTGGGCATCTGCATAGGAAAAGACTCGCGCCTGCAACATTTTGTCCGGTGAAAAGCCGATGCCCGCTACAATGTTCGACGGCGAAAATGCGGCCAGCTCCACCTCGGCGAAATAGTTTTCAGGATTACGGTTCAGCTCCATAATGCCGACGTCGATCAACGGATAGTCCGCATGGGGCCAAACCTTGGTCAAATCGAAGGGATTGTAAGGTGTGTTTTCGGCCTCGGTTTCAGGCATCACCTGGACGCAGAAGCGCCACTTGGGGAAGTCACCCTTCTCAATGGCGCCGAACAGATCCCTCTGCGTGGACTCGCGACACTTGCCGACAACCTCGGCGGCCTCAGCATTGGTCCAATGCTTATGGCCCTGCAGGGTTTTGAAATGGAATTTTACCCAAAACCGCTCATTTTGGGCGTTGATGAAGCTGTAAGTGTGGCTGCCGTAGCCGTTGATATGACGCACACCGATGGGCAGTCCGCGATCCGAGAACAGGATGGTCACCTGATGCAGGGATTCCGGAGAAAGTGACCAAAAGTCCCACATCGCAGTGTTCGAGCGCAGGTTGGTCTTGGGATGGCGCTTCTGCGTATGGATAAAGTCCGGGAATTTGTATCCATCGCGAATGAAAAAGACCGGTGTGTTGTTTCCCACCATGTCCCAGTTGCCTTCTTCCGTGTAGAACTTGAGTGCAAAACCGCGAACGTCACGCTCTGCGTCGGCCGCACCCAATTCCCCTGCCACCGTTGAAAACCGCGCGATCATTTCAGTCTTCTTGCCAATTTCTGAAAAGATCTTGGCTTTGGTGTACTTTGTGATATCGTGGGTGACTGTGAAAGTGCCGTGTGCGCCCCAACCCTTGGCATGAACCACGCGCTCGGGAATGCGCTCACGGTTCTGGTGAGCCAGCTTTTCGAGCAACTGGTAGTCCTGTATCAGCAGCGGACCGCGCGGACCGGCGCTAAGCGAGTTTTGATTGTCTGCAATAGGGGCACCGCCAGATGTGGTTAATTTCTTAGAATCACTCATAATAACCTCCTTTTTTTTCTGTTTAAATAGTTTCAACGATATGTATGTTATGGTTTAGCGGTTGTGTACAACCAAACGACAAATGTGATCGACTCTAAATCAGCAGTGATAGGCGACGAAAATGCCTATTAAAGGAGCAGCGTATCCGAAGAAAATAGCGCAAGCATAACAAGCATAATACTAACCGTAACGGGGGAAAAAGTGTCAGAGACGGAATGGGGAAAATAGTAGCTCATGCTTTTTTACTCCTGTAGTATATCTGCCACAAAAAGTCAATCGGTGTTCATCGCATATTCAACAATCTCTATTAAAAGGTTAACAATACTATTTGATAATAATTATCTATATTTGGACAAAAAAATATAGTATTACGCTTTTTTCATGCAATCAGGACAGATACCAAAAAAATCCAATCGGTGTGTCAGGATGTTGAAACCGGTTTCATCAGCAACCTCATCGGTCATGTCTTTTAAGGTGGCCAAGTCCGGATCGATTATTTTTTTGCACTTGATACAAATCAATGCCGTTGAATTAAGAAATTGGTTTATACGCGACGTGAAATTTTTTCAA
>CAZDAB010000304.1:0-4599 GCA_964502855.1 uncultured Desulfobacteraceae bacterium
TTTCATAGATTTTTAAATTGTCAAACTCGACAGCTTAACAAGCGAAATGTAAGGTTAATATCAAAAGTTTGTCAATTAGGACCAAACCGTATGTCTGTGCCTATTGCATGTCCAGAGTTTTGGGTGAAGATTTAAGTAGACTGGTAACCGTCGTCACTATGCCGGCGATATCGCTAAGATCCGATGGAATGATAACGGTATTGTTTTCCTTGGCCAACTTCCCGAATTCCTTTATATATTGTTCGGCGACACGCAGATTGACCGCGTCTTCCCCGCCAGGCGACTGGATGGCTTCAGCAATTTTTCTGATACCTTCGGCTGTAGCCACGGCAACCAGTTCAATTTCTTTTGCGCGACCTTCCGCCTCGTTTATCCGCTTCATTTTTTCGCCTTCGGATTCTTTAATCGCTTGTTCTTTGGCACCCTCAGCGATATTAATTTTTGCCTGGCGCTCTCCCTCGGATTCATAAATCGCAGCACGTTTTTCACGTTCGGCTCTCATTTGTTTCTCCAATGCATCTTTAACACTTTGAGGCGGAGTAATGTTTTTAATTTCATATCTTGTTATTTTTACACCCCACGGGTCCGATGCTTTATCCACAGCCTGAATGATCGCCGAGTTTATTTTCTCTCTTTCTTCGAATGTGCGATCCAACTCAAGCTTTCCGATTTCCGAACGCATCGTGGTCTGGGCAAGCTGGGAAGAAGCAAACAAATAATCATCGATCCCATAGCTGGCCTTTACCGGATCGATCACTTGAAGATAAAGCACTCCGTCAACTTCCACGGCAATATTATCTCTGGTTATACAAGTTTGTGGTGGAACGTCTGCAGCCACCTCCTTAAGTGAATGTTTATATGCAACACGATCCAAAAAAGGAATGAGAAGATGAAAGCCGGCATCTAAAGTCTTGGCATATTTCCCCAATCTTTCGATAATAAAGGCGGTCTTTTGAGGTACGATTCGTGCAGTTTTAAAAATTGTAACCACAACCAGTATTGCAATTCCAATGGTAACAACGAAACCTAAATCCATTTTAACCCTCCTATTTTCTTTTAATTTTCAGGGTAATTCCATCAACCTCCGTTATGATTGCAAATTCACCGTTTTTGATATACTCATCCGAAACAGCGTTCCATGTCGATCCCTTGAATTCGACCGCACCCCCGGGTTTCTCTGGAATTACGTCTTTTATGACCACAACGCTTTTTCCGGTAAACTCATCCAGGTTTTGGGTAAGATCCTGAACATCGCTCACATGACCGCAAAACTTCCCCTTAATCCATTTCCGGAGAAATATGAAAAGCAAAATCGAACTGATAGAAAACAATAGCATTTGAGATTCAAAAGAACCGGTTAACCCAAAATAGGTACTGGCCGCAACAATCCAGGCGCCTACACCGAAAAAAATCAATATGACTCCCGGTACGGCAAACTCCAATAACGCCATTATCAAGCCCAGAACAAACCACACGGTTGTGGGATTAAACATTGCGCTTATCTCCTTCTCAACTTTATATTTTTCTTATGCTGATCAACATCTGCGCCATAAACAGATATGCAAATGTGCGGCCGGTTTTCAAATAACATACCGGAAATATTAAGCAATTATTATGCCACACTTTTGTAGAATAATTTTACATTAAATTCAAATGGTTAGGATATAGAACAGAAAAGCCCGGAAAAAGAAAGATGACAAAAAATGAACAGTAAAGAGACATAAAAAGAAAACCAAAATTCTGATGAATTCGTAAAAAGTCTAATGCATCACGTTTTAGGGTTTAAGATTTGGGTTTTAAATAATTAATATTACTTGTTTTAACAAATACTTAAGACTTAAAACTCTCGTAAAAAATTGTCTTTTTGATTTTTTGCGAGACTGTCAAATTTCTAACATTAAGCAAATTTTTGGTTTAGCCCTATCCGGTATGCTTGTTGCATATTAAGAGATGTAAAAAGTCCTTGGGACCGCCGATAAACTTTTATTGCAAAAAGGTTTGAAACAGTTTCTAAAAGAGGAGGATAAAATGGACAAGGAATCAAAGCGCTCAGAAACATTGCAAGATGAAAAACCCGTAAGTACGGCGCACCGCCATAGAGGGAAAACATCAGAAAGCTTCCTGAATAAAGACATAATACTAAAAGAGCTGGATATCCTTCCCGGTCAAACAATCCTTGATGCCGGCTGTGGAAACGGCTACATGGCAAAGGAATTCTCAAAAATACTCAACAATACGGGCAAGGTCTATGCCCTGGACCCTGACACAGAGGCAATAGAAACGCTCAAACAAGAAACAAAAGGAACGAACATAGAACCCATAGAAGCAGATATAACCCAGGCAACGCCCATAGAAGGATTATCAATAGACCTGATCTATCTCTCAACAGTACTCCATGGCTTTTCAGAGGACCAAATAACCAACTTTTTAGTAGAAGCAAAGCGTCTACTAAAACCAAACGCTCGTTTGGCAATTATAGAAATACAAAAACAAGACACTCCCTTCGGACCTCCTTTAGATATAAGGTTTTCGCCTGAAGAGTTAAAAGAAATAATAAATCTAACACCTAAAGCCCTGGTAGAAGTAGGACAATATTTTTATATGCAAATTTTTGAAAACATTGAGTAGTGCCTATCCATAAAACTCCAATTCTTGTTAACAGATTTTAAATTGTGAATAATTATTGACTCAAATAAATATTATCTGTATTTTTAAGGTGATGGGCAAAACATGGCAAATGGCGATAGGTTTGTCAGATAAAACCTTTTTTCGCAGTGACCCGATATTTAGGATTTAAAGTTTCTATTACAAATTTCGCCAACTGCGGGGTTTGGGGGGTGCCGACATTAAGGAATTAAATATTAACGTTACCATAAAGGAGGATTCCAATGTCAGAACAAAAAATACCCAGTAAGCATTACCACACACTATCCGAGCTTTTCCCCGATGCTATTTCCGCTCTGGAGAATCTTGGTTCAACCATTCGACGCGTGGGTCCTATCGATGAGAAAACAATAAATCTGATTCAACTTGCAGCAGCTGCAGCAATCCAATCCGAAGGTTCGGTTCATTCTCATACTCGTAGAGCGCTTCAAGCGGGGGTCACAAAAGAAGAAATCTATCATTCCCTTATACTCCTTGTTTCAATCCTTGGATTTCCCAGGGTCTCAGCTGCAATCTCCTGGAGCCGGGATATCATGGACACGGAAGATAGGAAGCCCTAATGTTGAAAAAGTTTTGGTAAAACTCGCGTCGAGCCGAATAGACTCGGTTGTGCAAACCAAAGCCTCAGGATTTGAAAACCGTTTCTTCCTATTTCGCACCTGAATTTTACGAAATTTCGGCAGCAAATTGTTAAACTGCAAGCAATTGATCTATCTCTTTACGTACTGCTGAATAATATGTTTTCCATAAGAGCATTTTAGGCGTACGAAACTCTTTAAAATCAGGGTTAATGTAGTCCTCATCTTCGAATGCCAGTTTACTACCTGTATTGTCGTAGAATAAAATGCCTGGAGTCTTATCTAAACCAAAGTTAGCTGCCAGATTTGTTGCTGTTGTTTTATCCGGTTTACCTTTTTCGACAACTTTAACCCGGGCAAATGCAATATTGTTTGTATAATCCGGTGAAATGTATTTAATTAATGTTGCCACGCGTTGTGAATATTCATCATTGTTCGAGTAAAAAAATACAACCAGTGGCTTTTTTCGCCCGCGAACGGCACTCCAATAGTCTTCAAGGCTGATATCTGCAACCGGCGAATTTTCCAGGATTTTTTCTACGGTTAACTTGGATAGGCGTCGGACTTCCGCCATATCGATTTCCAGATTAGTCTTCACAGAAAACCTCCGGATTGCGTAGAAAACAAGCGCTGAAAAAATAAATTCCTTTCATCATCTTTGTCCCTTTCAATAATGAGCATGAAATATCCGGGTTGGGGTTAAACCTTATATAAATTCTAACAATCTAAAACCGTCACAAAAAAGAATAACTGCCAAAGCACATAACGCCATGCCAAGAAAACGCATGGTGTAAATGTAAACATTGCCGATTAAAAAGGATCGGGACTTGCCCACTAATAAAGCGATCACGATTTTTGATCCAACAAGCAGGGCATAGAAACTACCGATGAACGCAAGAGGGGTAAAAATGCCTTGTTTCATTGCTTTGGTTACTGTCGGTGCCCCAACACTAAACCAAAACAGATAAGGATGAGGGTTTAGAGCATTTACTATTATTCCTTTTGCCAGCGAGTTAGGCCTAATCCCCTGCATGTTCAGGTCTACTCCTTTTGTACGTATACTTTGGTAACCCAAATATAATACAAAAAACCCACCCGCACATGAAATAATTCCTAATACCTTATGGAAACCGGATAACTTTACCAATATGAACAAAGTTAAAATGATAATTGGCAAGTCAGTGATAATTGGAGCAAGAGCAACCTTAATCCCCGCTTTTATATCGTGTTGAAGCGTTTCAGAAATTACAAGGGTAAGAAGTGGTCCCGGGGAAAAACCTGCGGATAGGCCTAATATAAATCCTATAGTTAGTGTTTGAACGATAATCCCTAAGATACTGATATAGATTAAATTTAT
>CAZDAB010000305.1:0-4579 GCA_964502855.1 uncultured Desulfobacteraceae bacterium
CAAAAATACAAGAGATAATTTTTATCAAAACCTTAATTCAACGGCATTGAGGTTATAATTGTTGGTATGTGTATCGATATTCAGACAAAACAGGAAAAATTAAAACAAATTTATGATGACTTTGAAATCAGGGCGCGACCATTCAAGGCCGGCGCTGTCTGCGAAGTTGGCTGTGCATTTTGTTGTACCCACTTTGGCAATGTGGATGCAATAACCCTGGAAGGACTCATTATACACGAGTGGATTGAGACTCTCGACAAACAGGATCAAATCAACATCCGGAAAAAAATTTCCAAAAATATGAAAAAAAGAGAAAAGCGGTCAATTACCCGATGTCCATTTCTTAAAAAGGATAATACCTGCCTTATCTATACGATACGACCCTTTAGTTGCCGGCAGCTGTATTCTTTGCGGAAATGCACCAATTCCGGACCTATGGTTCATCGGCAGGCCGTGGAACTGGCAAAAAAGACCGTTAAAAAGCTTCAGCAACTGGATGCAACCGGATATTCAGGGCACATCAGTTACATCCTTCATTTGATCGCCAAACCGGATTTTAAAGAACTATATAAATCAGGGGGATTCGATCCGGTTAACATCATGCCCTTCGGAAAAAAATACGGCATTGCCATTAATCGTATGGTATCAAAAAACGACTGAGCCAGTTTCAAATTAGGTCTTTTTAAATATTTTATAGATTGCTGAGAAATCCTCTTTTTCAATTCCTTTCTCAAATGTTTTTGCATAAAGTTCCTTTACAACGGCTCCGGTAAAGAATGATTTTTTTTGTTCATATGCCAAATCCTGGAGGCAATGAAGGTCTTTATAGATGAGCGCATTTGAGAAATGAGTTGAAAAATCTTCTTCAAGCAACTTGGCTTTTTTGGCATTAAGTACCAGTGAGTTGGCACCACCTACCGACAAAATTTCTAATATGTCTTCTTTACGGATTCCGACATCTTCCCCAAGCGTTAACGCTTCGGCAATGGATGCCATGAAACTTCCTAACGTAAGGTTGTTGATCAGTTTCATTTTTGTGGCAAGAGCGGGTTCTTTCAGATAAAAGAGATGGTTACCCATATTTTCCAGAATGGGTTTAACCGTTTCATATCCTGTTTTGCTGCCACTGATAAGAATAGTCAACACGCCTTGGGATGCAGGAACAACACTTCCTAATACCGGAGCTTCTAGATAAGTACATTTTGCCCGGGTACAAAGCTCATGAAACGTCTTTACATCTTTGAAATGGTTTGTTGACAGATCCACGATTATTTTTCCGGAAAAGTCGCCGGATAACAGTCCGTTGTCTTGAGTTAAAATACTGTGTACAGCGTTGCTGTCGAACAGACATATAAATATGATTTCAGTTTTATCCGCTACTGCGGTCGGCGAAGCGGCGATCTCAACCTGCAACCCGTCAGCTTTGGAGGCGGTTCGATTCCAGACAGTTAGCGAATGCCCGCAAGCTAAAAGTCTTCCCGAAATTGCTTTTCCAAGGTTCCCAAGTCCGATAAATCCTAAATGCATTTTATTTCCTTTCTTTTATGGATTGATATGGTTTTTCGTAAGGTTTTTCAAATAAGAGACTCAAACCTGGCTGAGCGGCAGAAAAATGTATGGGCTTCCCGGGCGGGAGTGTTTCATCGAAAACCTGCCTTGCTCTTCAGACCCCTTCTCTGATCAAATTAAAATGTTATAAAGAAAATTGGTGATAATCAAGACTTTACTTTTTCGAAGAAGGAATTATAATAGCCAAGAGGATAAAGATTGTATGCGACTTCTTTTATACAACATACGGTATGGTGCGGGCATTGGGATGCATTTTCATCTTCCGGTTCCATATAGTGGGTATTTAAAAAACACCAATGGCAATTTACAAAATATAGTGGATTTCATAAAGTCGGTGAATCCGGATATTATCGGATTGATCGAGGTGGACTGCGGGTCCTTCCGCTCCGAGAAAAGCAACCAGGCCGAAAACATCGCCTGGGAAATAAATCATTGTCCGATTTATCAGTCGAAATATTCCGCTGCTTCAATCGTTCAGAAAGTCCCGGTTCTGAACAAACAGGGTAATGCGATTCTGACGAACCAAAAGATTAAATCTCAAAAATTTCATTATTTCCGGGAAGGGATCAAGCGTCTTGTGATTGAACTTGAGTTAGAAGAATTCTCGGTTTTCCTGGCACACCTGTCGATTAAGTTCCGTCATCGCCAATACCAGTTGCAGGACCTTCATGCCATGATAAAACCCCTAAAAAAACCGGTCATAGTCGCCGGTGATTTCAATGTATTTTGGGGAGATCGCGAACTGCAATTATTTCTGTCTGCAACAGGGCTGAAAAATGCCAACACAAACGGAGAACCCTCCCATCCCAGTCGCTCACCGCGCCGGCAGCTGGATTACATCTTCCACAGTCCGCAAATACAAATTAGGGATTTCCAGATCCCTCAGGTCAAATTATCCGATCATGCGCCCCTGATTTGCGATTTTGAAATAGCAGCTAATAAAAATTGATGAGTATTATTGCGAAGTCTTCAGCCGAATCGAGATAATTTTTACCTTCTTAAGCGGCTTGGAGCGGGAATCGACCTTAACCATCCCGATTTTATCGACTACCTCCATCCCTTTTACCACGCGGCCGAATACGGTATGCTTTCCGGTCAGCCAGTCCGTATCCACCAGATTGATGAAGAACTGTGATCCGTTTGTATTGGGTCCGGCATTGGCCATAGCCAGAGAGCCGCGAACCGGTGGGTGGGGTGACCCCTTATCGGAATAACCATAACCCATGTTTTCATAGACCTCCTTTAGAGTAAGGGAATTTAGCCGGGATTTAACTTCTTCTTTTTTTTCATCCAGCTCTTTCTGTGAGGAAATGTTCATTTTTTGAAACAGGGGCATCATAATATTTCGCTGATACTGCTCCTGGTTTTGAATCATCAAAAAAGGATGAGGACCCTTTTTCGGGTCGATCGCTTTTATCTTGTCAAGCCCTAAAGCCGAGGCATTAATCTCATCTGCAAACGTGTAGCCCGGTCCGCCGGTTCCGTTACCCAGCGGGCAGCCGGCCTGAAGCATGAAATCTTTAATCACACGGTGAAAGATCACGTCGTCGTAAAAAGGCCGTTTGACTTTTTCTCTGGTTTTGGCATCCACGAATTCCTTAGTGCCTTCAGCCAAAGCGATAAAATTGGCCACCGTTTCGGGGGCATCGTTCTGAAACAGCTCCACTTCAATATTACCTACTGTTGTTTGAATTAAACACATGGGATTCTCCGTCTGATTTGTTTCGCCGGTCTCTCCAACATCGGTTGTTAGAATGCACAGCATTATTGTAAATACAACGCTCGCTATTTTCATTTTAAAAGAAATCCTTTCTATCGATCCACTTAAGTTTAACACTTTTGGCACCGTACCACAGGTTACAATAAATGGTTAGGTTAATATTTCATTCAGGTCAGCGGAATCTTTTTACCCAAGATGATTTTATTAAGATCTATGACAACATCATAAACAATCACTTCGACTCCGCTGTTTTTTGCCTTTATGAACTCTTTTCCATATGCCGGGTCTATATGGTCGGCTGTAGTGAAAGTTTTTGCATCCATCCTTTGTACAAGAAAGAACATTACACAGCGGTTTTCCTTTGAAACGAGTTTTTGAAGTTCCACCAAATGTTTCCGACCACGGGCAGTCACCGCGTCCGGAAAGTATGCAATGCCGTCTTTAACCAGAGTGCAGTTTTTTATCTCGACGAAGCACTTTTCATTTTCATTTTTCGTAAGCAAAAGATCGAGGCGGGAGCCACCCGGCACTTTAATTTCAGATTTTATATTTTCATAGTCCTTTAACTGCTCAACACGTCCCTCCTCGATCGATTTTTTTACAAGCCTGTTAGGAATCATGGTATTGACTCCCACAAGAGATGTGGGCATTTTAATCATCTCCCAGGTGTATTTCAATTTCCTTTTGGGATTATCATGGAATGAAAGATATACCGGCCGGCCCGGCTGTGAGCACTCTTTCATGGTGCCTGAATTAGGGCAATGGGCTGTAACCACTTCGCCGCTTACAAGCTTTACATCAGCAAGAAAACGATTATATCTTTTTACCAGGGTTCCGTGTATAAGTTCAGGCCACCAAAGCCCAGGTGAGCTTATCTTGTTTGATTGTTGATAATTAATGAGCGGCATTGTATGTATCCGTTATTCCAATGGGGCGGAGCCTTTTAGTTCAGTTGTTGAGCGGTAACTACTGTATAAAGAAGTAAAAATCAATATCATAACCGGAATGCTTAAAAAGAAAATCGATAACCTGTATAATCAATATAACCGGCGCAGATATGTTCATCCGGATCCCCTTGAATTTCTGTATTCATATGAAAACATCAGAGACCGTGAAGTCGTCGGATTGATCGCATCTTCACTTGCATACGGCAGGGTAAAACAAATACTTAAAAGCGTTTCATATGTGCTCGATATTATGAATCCGTCTCCTTATCTCTTTATAAAGTATTTTAATTATAGATCTATTTGCAAGGCATTTGAAGGCTTTACTCATAGATTTGCTACAGGA
>CAZDAB010000306.1:0-4570 GCA_964502855.1 uncultured Desulfobacteraceae bacterium
CGCTGGAAGATATTGCCCATTATGTGGAAAGGGATTCAACCTACGGTTTGCTCCGAGGGTTTTTGTATGGCCAAAATGCAGAGCCGCTCATCAGTGCTCTGGATGAAAAAAGCGGCACCATGACGATTGACGGTGTCAGAGTTCGTTTTTTAAGATCATCCAGGAATCCGGCTGAAATAGCCTGGAGAGAACATGGCGTAAAACTGGTTGTGGATACTACCGGACAATTCCTTGACCCGACCCTTCCCCCGGATCATCCAAAAGGCGCTGCGCGCGGCCATCTTGAAGCAGGAGCCGAAAAAGTGATTGTCTCAGCTCCCTTTAAGATAAAAGACAAAGGTCAACCCATGCCGGATGATGCGGTAACCACGGTCATGGGGATCAATGACAATGTCTATGATCCCCGGCGCCATAATATTATTTCCAATGCATCCTGCACCACGACCTGTCTGGCTCATATGATAAAACCCATTCTCAATTCGTTGGGTCCTAAGAAGATACTTTCCGCTTCCATGGCAACCGTACATGCCGTCACCGGATCACAGGAGGTGTTGGACCGGCTTCCAAAAACCGGAGCCGTCGATTTGAGGAAAAACCGGAGCATTATGAACAACATTATCCTTACAACCACAGGTGCTGCCAATGCGCTTAGACTTGTAATTCCGGAAATGAAAGAGATCGGATTCATTGCAGAATCTGTAAGAGTGCCCATCTCCACAGGTTCTCTGATTATTCTGGTGTTGAATCTACAGGAAGAACTGTCCGGTCAACCCACAAGCAGGGAACTGCTCAACGATATATACCGTCAGGCGGCATCCCATGATCCTTATGGCTACCTCCACTATTCTGAAAAACAGAATGTTTCGGGGGATATCATTGGGTTGCCCAGGGCTGCCACCGTTATTGAGGGCCATGAAACCCATACCCGTACTGCCGATCAGACCGTTGATCTGGAAAAAGTACCGGGATTGGAAAAAGAAATTTTAGGATTATTGAAAGATGTGACGATCAGAGTACCGATAACACAGGCGGTAATATACGGCTGGTACGATAATGAAATGGGAAGTTATGTTAATATTCTCGGTGACAGGACGGTTTCAGTGGCCGAAAATATGTGATCTTATCAAGTCGTTTTCATCCATAGCCCCTATCCCTGACATACACATGTTTCTTCATTTTTATCTTTCGCTTTATGGGTTGTCATAACCGATTATTTGCAGGTTTATTGAGCAATGGGAGAATAATTTTTCCTTGACAAAAAATAGATTTGCAGATACAAAGCCGCAAGTTATTTCACCATCCAGGAATGAAAGTTCATTTTAACAACGGAGATTCTATGAGTGCTTTGGATAATAATGCAAAAGAAATTATGGAAGATGCCGGCGGCGAGGGTGGTGCAACATCGTCCCCGGAAATAAATACAAAAGAACAGGATAAGGGATCTGCGGGGCTGATTATCCTGTTTTTTATTGTCGGACTGTTTGCAAGTATTATTTTGGGATGGATCATTTTCCCCAAGCTGCTTTACTCGAAGAAAAAACAGCCGATCGATTTTAACCATGTACTGCATATGGCTGAAGTTGAAGACGGGTGTGAAAGTTGCCATTTCTTTCGAGAGGACGGCACCTATTCCGGGGTTCCGAAACTTGACCAGTGCATTGACTGCCATGAAGAGATCCAGGGAGATAGTCCGGATGAAATCAAGTTTGTTGAGGAGTATATCTCCAAAGGAAGAGAGGTCCCGTGGTTGGTATACTCACGGCAGCCTGATTGTGTATTCTTTTCCCATGTCGCCCATGTCAAAATTGCAAAAATGGACTGTGTTACCTGTCACGGCCATATCGGGGAATCGGAAAGTTTAAAAATTTATGAAGAAAACCGGATTACCGGTTACAGCCGTGATATCTGGGGAAAAAGCATCGGCGGTTTCAAAAAGAATACCTGGGACCGGATGAAAATGGACGACTGTGCCGAATGCCATCGTACAACGACCGCCAACATTGAAAGAACAGGAGTTAAAACTCCCACAAAGCGGGTGATCGACCATCTTGTCGATGTGGTTTCTCCGGGAACCTCCATGTCCGAAAAGGGGAGCAGTGTTCAGACAGAAAGAGGCGCCTGTTTTGTGTGTCATAAATAATTGAATATTTTTTATCAAAAAGAGAATGCGAATCGAGTTTTTGACTCTATCTAAAGAGGTAAAATAGATGAAAGTTGGTAGAAGAAGTTTTCTGTCGTTTTTACTTGGGGGTGCGGCGGGCACAGCCCTCTCACCATTGCCATGGAAATTGATGGATGACAGCTCCATATGGACACAAATGTGGCCGTGGACTCCTGTTCCGGAGGATGGTGAAGCCAGTTATGTCAATTCTTCCTGTACCCTCTGTCCCGGCGGTTGCGGTATTACTGTCCGCAAAATCGATGATCGGGCGGTTAAAATTGAAGGAATGAAAGGGCATCCTATAAATAACGGTGGGTTGTGCATTCTGGGACTGTCAGGCCTTCAGCTTCTATACGGCCCCACGAGAGTCCAGACACCTTTGAAAAGAGTGGGGAAAAGAGGCCAGGGAAGATGGGAAAAAATCTCATGGAAAGATGCCGTATCAGAGGTTGCGGAAACCCTCGGTGACTTAAGAGAAAAAGGTCAATCTCACACGGTCGGCTTTATTTCAGGTTCAGATCGCGGGACAGTGCCCCGGTTATTTGAAAGGTTTCTAACCGTATACGGTTCTCCCAATTTGATACGCACCCCATCAATTATCGATTCCTATGAACTTGCCCTTCACCTGATGCAGGGCGCTCAGGCGTTGCCGGGATTCGATTTTGAAAACGCTAATTTTATCTTGAGCTTTGGAAGCGGGATCGTGGATGGATGGGGATCGCCGGTACGGATGTTCAGGGCCAACAGCGTTTGGCGGGATACCGGTGCCAGAGTGATTCAAATCGAACCCCGCCTGTCCAACACCGCGGCCAAGTCAGATAAATGGATTCCCATCAATCCCGGGACCGAGGCGGCGCTTGCCCTGGGAATCGCCCATGTAATTATCGCGGAATCATTATATGATTACAATTTTATTGATAATTATTCTTCAGGATTTGGCGATTGGAAGCGCCTGGTGATCGATAAATACAGCCCGGACAGCGTTGCAACAATTACGGGAATCGATAGTACAACAATTACCGCTCTTGCCCGCAGCTTTGCCCGTGCCCCAAAGCCTTTGGCAATTTGCGGCCGGGGTCAGGGATCCACACCGGGAAGTTTTAATGAGTGCACAGCGGTGCATGCATTAAACGCTCTTGTCGGCAATATTAACAAAAAGGGAGGGATCTTTGCTGTTGCAGAACCGGATTATATCAACTGGCCTGAAGTTGAGATGGATGCTACGGCAGCATCCGGAATGCAGAAAGATCGATTGGACGGCGCCGGGAGTAAAAAATATCCATTTTCCCGGTACCTGTTGAACCGTCTCCCCCAAGCCATCAACTCAGGGGAAAAATATCCCCTGAAAACACTTTTTGTTGCCGGCGCCAATCCTTTATATACCATGTCTGACAGCAAAACCGTGAAAAAGGCCTTTGACAAGGTTCCGTTTATCGTAAGTTTCTCTTCTTATATGGATGAAACGGCTCAAAACGCTGATCTGATCCTTCCGAACCATAACTATCTTGAACGCTATGAAGATATCCCCACACCGGCAGGAATGCCCAAGCCGGTTATCGGCCTTTCACGGCCGGTGGTTGAGCCCCAGTTTAATACCAAACATACCGGAGATTTCATCATTCTGTTGGCAAAAGCTTTGGGAGGAACTATGGGGAGCGCTTTTGCGTGGAACGGTTATAATGAGTGTCTTAAGGAAACTCTGGGTTATAAATGGCGGGTTATGGTTGAAAAAGGATTCTGGTCTTATCCTGATTTTTTTGTTCAAACCCATGAAGAATCGTTTGATACGGCTTCCGGGAAATTCGAATTTGCACCTGAAGAAACCGGAGCCTTGAAACCATTTAAACCGGTTAATATTGAAGGGGACAAAACCAATTATCCTCTTTTACTTGTGCCTTATGATTCCATCAGATTAGCCAGCGGTGTGGTCGGTGATCCGCCGTTTGTTGTGAAATCTGTTGATGATACGGTTCTCAAAGGCACGGATGTTTTTATTGAGATTAATCCGAAAACAGCCGGGGAGCATGGCCTGCGCGAGGGCCAGCTTGCCATGTTAAGCACCCCTGTGGGCCAAGCAAAAGTCAAGGTACATCTTTTTGACGGTATCATGCCCGGGCTGGTTGCCCTGCCCAGAGGACTGGGTCATACGGCATACGACGAATACCTGGCGGGCAAGGGAATAAATTTTAATGAACTCATCGGTCCGGTTGAAGATCCTGTTTCAGGCCTGGATGCTGCCTGGGGCGTCAGGGTCAAACTGGCCAAAGCCTGATTATATTGACTATTGAAGATTGACTATTGAAAATATTTTGGTTCATCATATTATCAATAATCGTCAATCCAAAGAGGTTCTGATGAAACACAAGAAAGCCAAAAAATATGGAATGGTGATAGACCTGGATAAATGTA
>CAZDAB010000307.1:0-4567 GCA_964502855.1 uncultured Desulfobacteraceae bacterium
CCTGAAACTGTGGTTTGATCAGCTTCAGACACTCTTGCATGGCTTTGGCAGAACGCAACATTTGCGGAACAAACATCTCTCCTTTTGCAAACTTGTCGCCAACCCGATCCATAGCAGCAATGAGGCCTTGATCAAGAATATCTTGAGCCTTTTTGCCCGCATCCACTGCGTTTTGGGTCAGCGATAAAGCTGTCTGAATGTCTCCCTTGATGACTGCTTCATTTAATGCCTTAATGTCGCTCATGATTATCTCCCTTTTTTGATAGCATGTTGCATTTTATTGTTAGTGGCCAAGTCTTTAATTTCCAAAACGCATTGAAAAATTACTCAAAGTCTCATCCCATGGTTAACCGGCCATTTTGATATGCGTCTATAAAGTTTTCACAATATTCATCTCGACCGAGAAGCATCTCAATGGCAAGCAATGTTGACATCAGTTCCGTATCGCAGGGGTCTAAAATGGCGGCAGACAGGCCGTAAGCCATACAAAGCGCCAGAAAGTTTCGATTGATGAGACGGCGGGACGGAAGGCCGAAGGAGACATTGGAAAGACCACAGATGGTATTCACCCCCGGAAAATCGTTCATGAGTTTACGGATGGCTTCTAATATGGCATTTCCCATACGGGTGTCAACTGAAACCGGCTGCACCAGTGGGTCCACGTAGATCTTTTCCATGGGAATTCCTTGGCCGGTAAGTTTTTGTATAAGCTCTGATCCGACTTGAACTCTTTCTTCTACAGTAGCGGGCATTGACGTTTCAGCCATACATAGTGCAACAACACAGCACGGGTGACCGGCGACCACCGGAAGAAGAGCAGAAAAACGATCTTTCTCTAAGGAAATAGAATTGATCATGGGCTCGCCGTTGTGATGTTTTATGGCCGCGATTAGGGCATCCGGATTCGGGCTGTCCAGGCAGAGCGGCAGATCTACAGTAGATTGGACGGCTTCTACCAGCCAGCACAGGCAATCGGCCTCTTTTTCCAAAAAAGTTCCGGCATTTACGTCAATATAATGGGCGCCTGCTTGTGCCTGGCTTTGGGCAACCTTGCCGATGAATGAAGCATCTCGTTTTTCGACCGCTTCAGCAATACGCTTCCGGCTCGTGTTGATTTTTTCTCCCACAATGAGCATTCGTAGTTCTCCCTTTCACATCTCAAATACAATCCGGATTGTTTTAAAAATAATACCTGCCTCAGTAAAAGCAGCTGAAATCGTCATAAGGAAAAAATATATAAATATATAGTTGATTGTGTTTGGACTAATGGAGTATCGAAAATCGATGGAATAAAGATTTTCTGAGAAGCAGATTTTATAATCGAATCCACTGACCGACCGTTTCTACTGCTTTTCCTGTGCCAAAATGCTCTATGAAGATTTTAAAATAATAGAGTTCTTCCTTGCTCCGTACCATCGGATAACTGCCCTGAGCTTTTTTTAACTCTTCATCTGTAATTGTCCCTTCAAAATATTTGGGAAGCACATCAGCAGACCCGGACCCTTGAGAAAATTCCTGTTTGAGCCGCCAGACGATTTCTTTAGGTAACACTTTTTCATAAGCTTTTCTGAAAATCCATTTCTCGATTTTTTGATCTCCGTCCGGTCTTTGCTTATATTCAGAGGGAATGGCCATGGCATAGTTGAGCAGTTCTCCCGATATCAAGGGGGTAACCACCCGGACGGAATTGCATAGATTCATTCGGTCAAGGCGCAATGACGCATTATTATGTAAAAAGCCGATACATTTCATTTGTTGTGCGAATAATTCTTCAGACGGAAAGTCTTTAAGATATAAATACCCACAAAAAACTTCATCACCGCCTTCTCCGGAAAGCAGGACCTCTATTCCCTGTTCTTTTGCATATTTAGAGATGAGATAATTCGATACAGAGCTTCTCACCAAAGATGGATCAAAGGATTCCAGGCTCCAAATGACTTGGGGCAGTACCGCCAAAATTTGATCAAGGTCTACAATCAATTCATGGTGGTTGGAACGGATATAGTCGGCCATTAAGCGGGCACAGGTAATATCTTCACTTTCTCCCACGCCCAGGGCAAATGTCTTCAAGCGATCATCATTTCCAAATTTATCCCGAAAGGCATTGCCGGCCAGCCAAGCAATAATACTGCTGTCTATTCCGCCACTGAGAAGACTTCCTGTGGGCGCTTCAAAGTTCACACGGTTTTGGAAACTGCGCTGGATAATGTCTCTGATGGTTTCCGCCATCTCGTTGGGGTCGCTATGTAAAATTTCAGGCTGACGTTTCGGAAGTTCGGCAAACCGGAATAGCGTACCCGTGCTGTCCATGTAATATCCCGGTGGAAATTCATATACATCGTCGGTGATTCCTATCAAACCTTTAAGTTCGGAAGACAGATACAGCGTTCCATTCTTTCTTCCATAAAAAAGGGTTTTGATGCCTAAAAGATCTCTGGCCGCAAATAGGTTTTCTCCATCGGAAATCACGAATGCGAAGATGGCATCGTCCAAATACTGGAACATCTCATGACCATACTTTTTGAATAGGTGGAGAATCAACCGTTCTTCTTTGAAAGGACCGTGCGTGATCCCGTTATTGTTACACAGATCGTTGGAGTTGCCCATTTGGCCATCGTAACATATGGAACTGTTTTTATTCCCTGGATTGGTGACAGGCACTGGATCGTTTTCCGGATGCGCTTCAGGGCAGTCGGCTCTCAGATAGTTCTGGGCCATGATTGCTCTATTGTTTATGCTAATTCCCGAAAGATAAGGTCCGCGGTAACGTATTTTGTCAAACATTTCCTTGATTTTTAAAGAATCCGGACGACCGAAACCAACAATCAAACCACTCATACAATCTCCTACATTTTAATTCTGTTTCAAGTTTTATACCCCGAATTTATCATCAACATATTACATTTCAGGTATTAGCAGTTTGTGATTAACGCCGGACGATCTGCCCAACGGGCTACATTTGAAAACACGGCTTCCGGATTTTCATAGGAATCCAAAAAGAGTCGATGATAGTGGCATTCTTCACGAGATCGAAGTTTCGCCTCTGGGTAACGGGTACTGTGCTTCCCGGCTTCTGTTTCATTTATTATATCGGTTAAGATACGTTGCAGCAGGTCTACGGTACCGCTGCCTTCATCAAACTGCTCTTTTGTCCGCCAGGTGATTTCTGTGGGCAAAAGGTCTTCGAAAGCTTTTCTTAAAATCCATTTTTCTATAGGTGGCGAACCCATAATCTTCATTTCGGGCGGTATCAGCTGACCCAATCGGATCATAGCGAGATCCAGAAACGGCACCCGTCCCTCGATGGCATGAGCCATGGTCATTCGATCGACCCGTTGAAGATTTATGTTATGTAATGACGCTACCGACCGGCGTAATTCGTGATGCAAAAATTCCTTATCTTCTATTGCTTTATAGTAGCTGTATCCACCGAAAAGCTCATCAGCGCCTTCACCCGTAAGTATCACTTTTACATAATCAGCAGCCAGGCGGGAAGTAAAATAGCAGGGGATAGCGCTTCGCACCAAATCCTGATCAAAAGATTCAAGATAATAAATGATTTCCGGCAGCTTTTCTCTTACCTCTTGTTCGGTGAGAATATATTCATGGTGAATCGTGTCGAGGTGGTTGGAGACCAGGCGGGCTGCTTCGAGGTCTCTGCTACCTTCAATCCCTACCGAAAACGTGTGGAGCTGATCCATATGTTTTCTAGCCAGCGCAGCAATAATACTGCTGTCCAGACCGCCCGACAAGAACGCTCCCAAAGGAACATCACTCATCAGACGTTTGACCACTGCTATTTCAAGGGTTTCTCTGATTTTTTTAATGTAATCTTTTACTGGAGCTTTCCGGCTTAAAATCTCAGGAATCGTGTAAAAGGTCGAAAATCCCCGGGCAGAATGGAAAAAGGCCCCGGGGGGAAATTCCCGAACGGTGTCACAGGTAGAGGGAAAGGCTTTGAGTTCGGAAGCGAAAATCAAAGAGCCGTTTATTTGGCCCAGATACAGCGGTTTGATCCCGATGGGGTCGCGAGCTGCGTAAAAGTTGCCTTCATCAGCGACGACAAAAGCGTACATGCCGTCCAAATATTCGACCATGGACACCCCATGGTCTTCGTAAAGATGGACGATGGCCTCGCTGTCGCTGGTGGTGCAAAACTTATGCTGTTTGGAAAGTTCGGAACGTAAATCTGGAAAGTTATAGATTTCTCCATTGGCGATGACGGCCATATTTTTTGATTCATTGTAAATGGGCTGGTCGCCGCCCTCAGGATCCATGATGCTCAACCGTCGATGTCCTAAAACCCCCGGACCATTTAACGAGACAAACATGCCTTCTGCATCCGGTCCCCTGTGACTCACCAGCGACATCATTTTTTTTACCAGCGACACATCTGCGTCACCCCATACTCCTGCAATTCCGCACATGAGTTTAATCCTGTTACTGTTTTATTTTCGTATTTCGAAGATTCCCACTATTCCGTGTCCAAATCCCGTTCCGGGCTGAAGATCGGTTTCGAGCTTGCGAAGAGAGAAGCCCAGGTGAGGCTCTATGACATTGGCCCGAA
>CAZDAB010000308.1:0-4543 GCA_964502855.1 uncultured Desulfobacteraceae bacterium
TGTTGATTACGCTCATACTCCGGATGCTCTTGAAAATGTACTGTCCGCGCTAAAACTTTCGGCCACAGGAAGAATAATCTGTGTATTCGGATGCGGCGGCAACCGGGACAAAACCAAACGGCCCCTAATGGGGCAAACCGCAGCAAAACTCTGTGATCTTACCGTAATCACATCGGACAATCCCAGAACAGAACCGCCCATGGAAATCATTAAACAAATCGTTCAGGGTGCAAAGAAAAAGATTTCCAACGTGTATACGCCGGCCGATCTGTCCACCGGTTTCCGGAAAAAAGGATATGTTGTGGAACCGGACCGCAAAAGGGCCATAGCACTTGCAATTACGGTGTCCCGGGCGGGCGATATTGTTTTAATTGCGGGCAAGGGGGATGAAACGTATCAGATCATAGGAAACAATACCATCCGTTTTGATGACAGGATTGAGGCAAAAGCAGCACTTTCCAAACTAAAAATTCAAGGTTCAGAGCACAGCTCATATGATGATCCCAAACCCGGAACCCGAAACCCGGAACCCCAGCTCCGCCCCTCCACCTGGACCATTGCTGAAATCCTTGAGGCCACGGGAGGAGACCTTTTATCGGGCGATCTTAACCACTCTTTTTCAGGCATATCCATCGATTCGCGCAACATATCAGTGGATGACCTCTTTGTTGCCATTAAGGGAGATACCCATGACGGCCATAGTTTTATCGGCAATGTAATTGAGCGCGGAGTCAGCGGCCTTTTGATAGACAGGACCAAAACCCATAGGCTGCCCGGCAAAGAATCTATAGAGAATGGGATTGTGTGTGTAACGGTAAACGACACCATCAGAGCGTTGGGCGACCTGGCCGCGTTTAATCGAAAACGCTCAAATGCTTCGGTGGTTGCCATAACCGGCTCAAACGGCAAAACCAGTACCCGCAAAATGGCGGCAGGGGTGGTTTCCAGACGCTTTTCTACGCTATCGACTTCCGGCAATTTAAATAACCATATCGGGCTTCCCCTTACCCTGCTGAATCTTAACTTAGACCACAAATGGGCTGTTCTGGAACTTGGCATGAATAGCCCCGGAGAAATAAAGCGCCTCGCCGAAATCTGTTCGCCCGAAATCGGCGTTATCACAAACATCGGACCGGCACACCTTGAAGGGTTGGGTTCCCTGGATGCGGTCATGCAAGCCAAAGGAGAACTTTTAGAAGAAATCAAGCCGGACGGAACAGCGGTTTTGAATGCAGATGACCCGAGACTGTTGCAGTTGGCCGACCACACCTCCCGAAATATTCTGTTTTTCGGACGTTCAAAAAACGCCCGGATAAGCGCTCGGTCGGTAAAGGGGACAGAGACCGGTTTGTCTTTTACCCTGGTGCTGCCTGAGGAAAGCATTACCGTGGATTTAAAAACTCCGGCCGCTTTCATGATTTCAAACGCCCTTGCGGCGGGGGCCGTTGGATATCTTTTGGGTTTAACCGCCGGGGAAATTAAAGACGGCCTTGAAGATTTTAAGCCGGTTAAAGGAAGGATGAATATTCTTAAAACCGGCAGGGGAATAACGATCATTGACGATACTTACAATGCCAATCCGGATTCAATGAAAGCCGCTTTAAATACGCTTAGATCTTTGAAGGGGAATCACACGGGAATTCTGGTTGCCGGCGACATGCTTGAACTTGGAGATCATGCAGAATCCATGCACCGAAATATCGGCCGAATAGCCGCCGGGTCGGATATCGCCGAACTGTATGTTACCGGTCAGTTCGCCCGAACCGTGGCCGCGGGCGCCATGGACGAAGATATGAATGCCCGTGATATTTTTACCGGCACCAAAGAAGAAATTCTGGAAGGGATTAAAGACCGGCTTGGCCCGGGCGACTGGGTCCTTGTGAAAGGATCCAGAGGGATGACCATGGAAACGATTGTCCAAGGGCTGTTGGACTGGGCTAACGATTAAACGTCTCGAAAGCACTTTGTTTCTCAGCATAAACTCAGCGAGCTAATTGATATGCTTTATCACCTACTATATCCGCTTCACACATCTTTATCGGTGTTTAATGTCTTTCGGTACATTACCTTCCGGACGATCTATGCCAGTCTGACGGCTTTTCTAATCTGCTTTTTTTTGGGACCGTGGGTTATTCGAAAACTAAACTATTTGCAGATCGGTCAATATATCCAGGAAGACGGCCCGCAAACCCACCGCAAGAAGGCCGGCACGCCGACAATGGGCGGAACGTTGATCCTTTTTTCCATCATCGTTTCCACACTGTTATGGACCAATTTAACCAATTATTACGTCTGGATCGTCCTTCTGGTTACCGTGGGCTACGGCAGTATCGGTTTCATTGACGACTATCTTATGCAAATCAAGAAACGTAACAAAGGGTTAAGTGTTCGGAGCAAATTTCTTCTACAGGCGATTCTGGCCATTGCAACCGGGGTCCTTATTTGCTCATATGCAGGCTTTTCCACCCGGCTAACCATTCCATTTTTTAAAAATATTGCACCGGATCTCGGAAAAGGATACATCCTGTTTGCCGCCTTTGTCATTATCGCCACATCAAACGCAGTCAATATCACGGACGGCCTTGATGGTCTTGCCATAGGGCCTTTTATCATCGCTTCAGCCGCATATATGATCTTTGCTTATGTGACCGGACATTTCAAAATCGCCAATTACCTGCAGCTCAGATATGTGGCCGGAAGCGGCGAAATCGCCATTTTCTGCGGAGCCATGGCCGGATCAGGTCTGGGTTTCCTGTGGTTCAATTCATACCCCGCACAAATTTTCATGGGCGATGTGGGTTCTCTTGCCTTGGGAGGGGCAATCGGTGCCGTAGCGGTTATCACTAAACAGGAAATACTGCTCATACTGGTCGGCGGGCTCTTTGTCATCGAGACACTATCCGTAATTTTTCAGGTCGGTTATTTCAAGATAACCAACGGACGCAGGATTTTTAGAATGGCCCCGCTTCACCATCATTTTGAACTTAAAGGATGGCCTGAACCCAAGGTTATTGTTCGATTCTGGATCATTGCAATCGCACTGGCGCTGATTGCCATGAGTACACTGAAACTTAGATAAGACATAGGTAAAAAAAATATTGGGCACTAAGACACAAAGGATAAATTTATTAATCTTTCTTCGCCTGCCCTGTTAAATATTGAAAAAGCAGAATCGATTTTTGTTAAAAAGTACCATCGAATATCTATAATAAGCAAAATTTAGAACTAGTTAACAGGGTGAATCTTGGTGGCAATGAAAAAAAAGTTTTATCACATGGATCTGAATCACAAAAATATTCTTATCGTGGGTCTCGGCATATCGGGGATTGCAGCAGCACGGTTCGCCAAAAAAAAGGGCGCCTCCGTAACCGTAACGGATATGGCCGGTGAAAAAGAGCTGGGCGCTTATGCTGCCATGGCACACAAACTGGGTGTGATCATGGAACTCGGGAAGCATAATATTGAAACCTTTGAACGGGCTGATCTTATCGTGGTAAGCCCCGGCGTTCCCCTTACAATTCCGCCGATAAAACGGGCCACAGCAAAAGGAATTCCCATAATAGGAGAACTCGAACTTGCTGCAAGATATATCCGGGAGCCTGTTATTGCCGTATCCGGCACCAACGGCAAGACCACAACAACCACGCTTCTGGGAAGCATGCTTGAAAATTCGGGGTTTAAAGTCTTCGTTGGCGGCAATATCGGCAACCCATTGATCGATTACGCAGACAAAAGAGGAACAGCAGACATTGTTGTGGCGGAAGTCAGCAGTTTCCAGCTCGATACCATCGATACATTCAGGCCCCGTGTGGGCGTTCTGCTAAATATCACTGCCGATCATCTGGACCGTTATCCGGACTTTAATTCCTATGCCCGGTCAAAAGGCCGGCTTTTTGAAAATCAGCAACAAAGCGACAGCGCGGTTTTAAACGGTTCCGATCCCATCATCCGTTCGGTAACCAAAGACCTTCTCGCCCGAAAGCTCATCTTCCGACATCAGGAAAATTCTCAGGTGAAATACAGGGCAACTGCGATCATCCGCCGGGGGGATCCGACAACCCCTGCCAACATAACGATTCACATGAAAGAAAATCAAAAAATATCCCTCGACCTTCCCAAGACAAACCTTCCGGGCAGGCACAATCTTGAAAATGCCGCCGCGGCATCACTGGCGGCCATTGCTGCCGGCGGGACACCGGAAGGAGTTCAGTCAGCCCTGAATGATTTTAAAGGGCTTCCCCATCGGATAGAATATATCGCAACCCTAAACCACGTGCGTTTTTTCGACGATTCAAAGGCGACAAATGTTGATGCAGTAATAAGAGCGCTCGAAACCTTCGTCCAACCCATCGTCCTTATTATGGGGGGTCGTGATAAGGGAGGAGATTTTCGTAAACTTTTGGAACCGGTTCGACAACACATTAAAAAACTGATCGTCATGGGAGAAGCAAAGGATAATATAAAATCTGTTCTTGAGGAAAGTTGCGAGGAAAGAGTGCAAACCGCATCTACAATGGAAGATGCGGTACTTTCGGCATATCGT
>CAZDAB010000309.1:0-1231 GCA_964502855.1 uncultured Desulfobacteraceae bacterium
TTCATCATAATAATCAAAACCAACCCGGCAACAAACCCACCGATATGTGCAAACCAGGCTATACCTCCGCCCGACCTTGAACCATGCTCAGCATATGCACTTAAAACCTGTAACAAGAACCAGTAACCAAGCATAATCACAGCAGGAATATGGACTATCTGGATGAACACAAATAATATCACCAGGGTTTTTATCCGCGCTTTTGGAAAAAGGAAGATATATGCACCAAGGACACCGGCAATTGCCCCACTGGCACCTAAAGTCGGAATCTGTGAATTGATATTTATAAATCCATGGACCAAAGTTGCTGCTATTCCACACATGACATAGAAAAACAGATATTTTACATGGCCCAGAACATCCTCAATGTTATCCCCGAAGATCCATAGGTAGAGCATATTGCTCAGCAAATGAAGCCAGCCCCCATGCATAAACATTGCGGTGAAAATGGTCAGTGGTATTGGAACAAGGTTTTTCGGATTAACATCAACGAAATGAGACAGTTCGTAGGGTATAAATCCCAATTTAAATATTATGGATCGGGTGGCAACCAGCGCAACGTAATTCATATAAATAAAGACTGAAATGTTGGTTACAATCAGAAAAATATTTACAACCGGAATGGTTTTGGATGGATTTTCATCTTTTAAGGGAATCATTTAGGGGTGTATTATGGTTAGGTTGTAATTTATCTGATATGTCCTGTCATTATTTATACCTCTTGAGTCGTAGTTTCCTGGTTTTCATCTTGCGTTGAATCCTCATTCTTAGCCGGGTCAAGTTCTTCAATTATTGTCATTATTTTTTCAACTCTTCCCATGATCCCATTAATTTCATTTTTTAATTTTATATCGTCCGAATCAACCATTTGTAATTTCTCCCAAGAATAAAGTCGCTTTCCATGCACTTAAATCTTCAAAAAAGCAGAATATATAGGGAACATTATATTGTATGTCAAGAGAATTAGTTCGCAATATATAGCGTTTTGAGTATTGCTCAACATGCTGCCGTGATCTGTTCCCGGGGTTGTATTCGGAAGCGGCATGGGATAAAGAAAGAAAAAGAGCTTTCAGATAGGGCAATACAGTTTCTCATAGGATTGAGCATGGAATGGAATGAAGGGTAAACAGGTGCAGATGACGAAATTTAACCAAAGCACATTGTCTGACCTCCAGGGTCAGCTTGAAAGAATAACATACACAAATGAAGAAAATGGTTTCACCATTGCCAA
>CAZDAB010000309.1:1331-4542 GCA_964502855.1 uncultured Desulfobacteraceae bacterium
AAATTGACTGAAGTTGAAGGCATCGGTGAAAAACGGATTCAGATGATCAAGAATGCCTGGGATGAACAAAAAGAGATCCGCGAGGTAATGTTGTTCCTTCAGACACACGGTGTCAGCTCAGGATATGCTACAAAAATATTCAAACAATACAAAGATCGGTCAATCGCTGTTGTTAAAGAAAACCCATACCGCCTTGCAACCGATATTTTTGGGATCGGTTTTGTCACAGCAGACCGTATCGCTGAGAAACTTGGGTTTGACAAAAATTCTGAATTAAGGGCTGAAGCAGGGATACTTTATGTGCTCCATCAACTTGCCGATGAAGGGAATGTTTATTACCCCTATAACCCTCTGATATCAAAGTGCCAGGAAATTCTTGACGTGAATCAAGATATCATTATCAGCGCCATTGGCACAATTACTAAAGATAATCGGATTGTCATCGAAGATTTGAACGAAGATATAGACGAATTTCAAGAAAACTATAAAGCGGTCTATCTCGCAAAATATCATGTCTGTGAAATCAACATTGCTGACAGGTTAAAAGCACTGATAAATATTCCAAAGACAATTCGAAAAATCGGTTCTGCCAAAGCTATAGATTGGGTGCAGAAACAACTTGATATTTCTTTGGCTGAAAAACAGAAAGAAGCAATCAAATGCGCCATTGATAATAAGGTAATGGTAATCACTGGCGGGCCCGGGACAGGGAAGACAACGATTATTAATGCCGTTCTTAAAGTTTTTTCCAAACTTCCTATTAATATATTGCTGGCGGCTCCCACCGGAAGAGCTGCAAAACGAATGAATGAAACAACCGGGCATGAAGCAAAAACTATCCACAGAATGCTTGAGTATAGCATTCAAAAGGGCGGATTCCAGAAAAACGATGAACAACCTCTGGATTGTGATTTATTGATAATCGATGAAGCGTCTATGATTGATACAATCCTGATGCATTACCTTTTAAAAGCTATCCCCAAAGAAGCAACCTTTATCCTTGTTGGAGATGTGAACCAGCTCCCTTCTGTGGGGGCCGGGAATGTATTAAAAGATATTATCTCGTCCGGTGCAGTACCGGTGGTAGAGCTCAACGAAATATTCCGTCAGGCTAAAGAGAGCCAGATAATTGTCAATGCCCATAAAATTAATAACGGTGTCATTCCTTCATTGGATTCTTCCCGGCAGGATACGGATTTTTATTTTATTCAAAAGGAAGATCCGGAAGATGTATTACGGATTATTTTAGAACTTGCTAAGGATCGTGTACCCAACAGATTCGGATTTGATCCCTTTGATGACATACAGATTTTGACACCCATGCACAAAGGTGTTGTCGGTGCCGGAAATTTAAACGTTGAACTGCAAAAAACGTTAAATCCCGGTGAAGGCGGTGTTATTCGGGGTAACAGAAATTTCAGAGTCAACGATAAGGTCATGCAGATCAAGAATAATTATGACAAGGATATTTTTAATGGGGATATGGGAATAATTTCCAGAATAAACCAGGAAGAGCAGGTTGTGATCATCACATTCGACGGTCGACCCGTTGAATATGACTATACAGATCTGGATGAAATTGTCTTGGCATATGCAGTTTCAGTTCATAAGTCGCAAGGATCTGAATATCCGGCTGTGATTATTCCCATACTCACACAGCATTATATTTTGTTGCAACGGAATTTGATTTATACAGCTGTTACAAGGGGTCGTAAGCTGGTTGTTATGGTTGGAACAAAGAAAGCACTGGCGATCGGTGTCAGGAATGATAAAACCCGGAAGCGATATACGTATCTGAAAAATAGGTTGAACACATTATAATAATTTTTAATGAGAAATATAAGGAACTAACATGGAACCTATACCTGAAGAATTAGTAGAGGAAATCTGGCAAGAAACGGCTGGATTCTCGCCAGATCAAATAAACAAAAGGATTAAAAAGTTAAGTAAAAGTCAGCCCAACCTCCTGGCCTTCATCATAGAATTTTCTCAAGATTTAGATCAGGAAGCAAAAGAGCTTGCTATGTATATGTTTTTTGTCGTATTTCGTATGTTTCAAAAAAGCTCTCACAAGAAAATCAAGAGAATTTCACCTGAAAAGATCATCGAATATTATGAAAAAAACGAAAATTTCATACAAAGCCTGGAAGGAGTACATGAGAAAATTTTTGAAAGAATAGCCAGAGTACAACTTTCCGAGCAACCCTATGTTTTGAAATACGTGACAGAGACACTTATGGAAGCACCTTACGAGGAAGATCCTATATTATTGACTGAACAAGACGCAGGCCTTGTCTTTATGCTGCTTAAAACTGTGGTTGATGTTCTCGACAAACAAACATAAAAATTCAAAGGTCAATCTTTCGAATTACCCCCCAAAACATACCAATATAAAGAGGAATAAATTGAGAATATTTGTTTTGATGAATTGGGGTATCCACTTAGCTGGCCTTGATTAGCTGTAACAGACTGATTTGATGAGTATTTTCGTCACATATACGCCAGATCAATCATTTTGGATAGAAATGACTTAAAATCAATGACATAGCCGTTTTTGGGGGCAATAAAGTAGATAGCCCTTTTGATGAAAAAGTGTATTTATTAGATTAAAATAGTCGGCACCGAACTTTTGAAATTATTCCTCGGAAGTTGAAACCACTCGTCTCATTCGCTTTATTTTACTTCGATGCTGTTTTGCCGACAGCATCCGTTTTTTTGCAGCCCGGGTCGGCTTGGTTTTAATGCGATCTTTAGGTTTCTCAGATGCTTTCCGGATTAATATTTTCAGGCGATCAATGGCGTCCTGTCGGTTACGTTCCTGTTTTCGAAACCGGCTGGCCTGGATAATGAGAATTCCGTGTTCTGTTATTTTCCTTCCTGCAAGACGAACCAAACGGGTTCGAACATCATGGGAAAGAGAAGGAGAATTTTTCACATCAAAGCGAAGCTGAACCGCCGTGGCAACTTTATTCACATTCTGTCCACCGGGGCCTGATGATCGTATAAAGTCCAGTTTGATCTCATTTTCACCAATTGTAATTGTGGGGGTAACGGTGATCATATCCTAATGTTACATGATATTGGTTTTTTCCTCAAGAGCAACTACACGGATCTGCAGGGTAAACGCATTTGAATCCCAATACAGGGAGAACGCTTCACGACGGCGTGTATCTCTTTCCAACCGACTGAAACTTGTGCTTAAGCACCCGTA
>CAZDAB010000310.1:0-4515 GCA_964502855.1 uncultured Desulfobacteraceae bacterium
ATGATTGCGAAATGCAGCACAACGCAGAAGTTGGACTTTTTACGAAACCGTCAATCTTATATGAAAATTTCCCTTACCCCCTCTTTAGAAAAAACGTTACACGGGTGCTCGACGGGAAATTGGAAGCCGGTTTATACTGATGGTTGGACATGCAGCGGAAAGGGCAACCCGGACTACATTTGAACCGAGCAAAGCTTTTTCCGGATCAATCTCTTTGGAATGATGGGCCATAATTATCAAGTCGGCATTCCTCCACCTGGCAAATTTGAGGATCTCGACATATGGCCTTCCCTCCCATGATTCAAAAGAATATTCTACGATGCCTTCTAATTCCGAGCCATATTTGTTTTTCATTTTTTCCTTGGCATCATTAATATTGTTTTCTATATTCGCCTGATCTAATATTAAAACATTCTCATTATGGATAACGGGCACCACGTGAAAGATGTGGAGTTTGGCTTGGTATCGGCGGGTCATCTTAGAGGCAAAATCAAAGGCATGACGAGCCGGTTCAGAGAAGTCCGTAGCCAGGACAATATTAGAGAACGTCACCTTTACCGATCGTGTCGCTTCAAAATCCTGGTATACCTGAAAGACTTTATCAACAAGGATCTCAGGGTCAAATGGTTTGAGGAGATAGTCAAGGGCTCCTATCTTCAAGGCTTCTATGGCGGTTTCTACCGTTGCGTAGGCGGTCATCATTATTACGGTAAGATCGGGGAAGGATTTATGGGCCCTTTTAAGGAGTTCAACACCGTCCATCCCCGGCATCTTGATATCCGTAAGCATCAGGTGATACGGTTTGGTTGAGAGTTTATCCAGTGCCTCCGGACCTGATGCGGCCATATCCACGGCAAAACCTTCATCTTCAAGCCACTCCTTGATTGAATCGCGAACGATGAATTCATCATCCACCACCAGAACCCGAAAATCCCGGCGCTCACCAACGGCATCCTTGGTCCAGATCTTTGGAACTTGCTTGGAAACGACCATCACGGGACAGCGCGACCTCTGGCTCACTTTTTGGAGACTACTGCCGGCCATTCCCCATCTTGTCGGCAGATCACCATCGGTTTCTTTTTCATGGGATCCCATAACAATCAGGTCAACGGCTTTATTTCTGGCAAAACGCAGGATTTCGCTATGGGGCATTCCTGCGACAACTTCGATTGTATAATTTTGAACCCCAAATTTCTCGAGCTTTTCTTGATAGTAATGAGCTATTTCTTCTTTTATTTCTTCTACCTTCCCGGAAGGGACAAGGTGTCTTAATCCACCCCACCCATTTGAGTCTATACCGTAGGCGTGGAAAATATATAATTTGGCGTTGCTTTGCTTGGCCAGAGCAAAAGCCATGTCCGCAGCACGTTCACTGGCTTCTGTGGGAGATGCAGCTAAAAGAACTTTTTTAAACATAGTTCCTCCTTCAATATAGGAGCGACTCAACTCAATAAATTTGATGAGGGTATAAATTTACATAAAATTAAAATTTTCCCTTTGTTAAAGCAATAACCACTGGGTTTGCTTGGATCCCTAGTTTCCTCTGTATTACCCATTGGGTTAATCCTCCCTCTTCAGTGACGGAAGGCGAATAGTAAAAATGGACCCCTTCCCCAGTTCGCTGTCAACGGTAACAGATCCCTTATGACGGTCGATGATGCCGTAAACCATGGAAAGTCCGAGCCCAAGTCCTTTCCCCTCTGTTTTTGTGGAATAGAACGGATCAAAAATCCGGTGAAGGTCTTCGTCAGCAATACCGCATCCGGTATCTTCTATTTTTATTTCGACCATCTCCTTTTCCGGATCAAATGAACTCGCCATGGTCAAGGTGCCGCCATCCGGCATGGCGTCAATAGCATTAAAAATGAGATTGATAACGCCCTGCTGGATTTGATTAAAGTCCCCCAAAACCTCTGGAATATCGGGATCAAGATCGGTTTTAATCTGGACATTCTGAAGCATGAGTTTGTGCTGGCTGAGCAGAATGCATTTTTCCAGGAGCTCATTTATATTCATCTCGCTAAGTTGCAGCTCGGATTTACGTGAAAAGTCAAGCAGATTGGAAACGATCTTGGAGCAGCGGCTGGTCTCACTCTCAACCAGGGTGAGATGTTTTTGAAATTTTTCTATGTTTTTTTGGTCCAAAGAACCCCTTCTAATAATCTTGAGCATCAGGCGAATATAATTCAAGATTCCTGCAAGGGGGTTGTTGAGCTCATGGACAACGCTGGCGGACAGCCTGCCCAGGGAAATCATTTTGTGCTCGTGAAGCAGTCGGGTCTGATCGGCAAACTGCTGTTCCATTCTTCTGATTTCTCTTAAATCTCTAAAAAACCCCACCATGCCGATCTCTTCGCCTTGGTCAAACATAACCGTGGCCGAGAGCTGGACGGGGATCTTATCGCCTGTTTTATTGATCATATATGTCTCAAAAAGAAAGAGCCGGTTTTTCCCTCCGTATTCATCGGAAACCAGTTCTTTCCTGAGTTCTTCCAACATGGCCGACGGGAAAAGATCGTTAAAAGACATTTTCAGGATCATTTCATATGCGGAATAACCCAGCAGTTTCTCGGCTTGCTGATTGAAAACGATAATGGATCCATCCCTGTCCGAGGCAATGATGGCATCTATGGAACTCTGAATTAGGTTGTGTTCAAACTCAAAAAGTTTCTGGAGTTCTTGTTGCAGCCGCTTGACCTCGCGCATATCTTTAAAATATCCCACCGTGGCAACTTCCTGCCCTTCTTCATACAGTAATGTTGCGGAGAGGAGGATGGGTACGATCTGCCCATACTTATCGACAATTTCCACTTTATAGTTGACCAAACGGCCGGGACCGCCCTGCTCGGGCCCGTAAATTATTTTCTTAATCTTTTTAGCCACGCCTTTTTTGTAAAACTGGGTGACGTCAATTTTGGAAAGTTCCTCCTGGGAGTACCCGAAAATATGTTCAGCACCCTTATTAAAAATGATGATGTTGCCTTTACGGTCATTGGCAATGATTGCATCTATTGAAGTCTGGATAAGGTTTGTTTGAAAGTCATGCGCTTTTTTAAGCTTTCGTTCCATCTCCTTTCTCTGGGTTTGATCCACACAGACCCCTTCATACCCGATAACATTTCCCTCTCGATCATATCGTGCGTGAGCGGTTCGCAATACCGAGATCACTTTTCCATCTTTGCGCTTCAAATCAACTTCATAGTCAATTACGTGACCGTTTCGCTCAATCAACTCCTGGTATTTTCGGCGATCTTCAGGTTTCAGATAAAGGTCTTTGCCTATATCTACCTTTAAAAATTCCCCTTTGCTCGTATATCCCAACATTTGCATAAGCGCCTGATTGGCATCAATAAATTTTCCTTCCTTGCTGCTCATGTGCACACCGACGCGCACATGTTCAAACAATTTTTTGTAGTCTTCTATGGAAGCGCGAAGCATTTTTTCGCGCTCTTTTATTTCTGTAATATCTCGATATATACAAAAATGCGATATGGTTCCTTCAGTGGTTTGCAAAGGCAATTCGAAAATCTCGAAAGTTTTGTTGATGTGCGGAAAATGGTTTTCCCAACGAAGGGTTTCTCCCTTAAAGACTTCTTTTGCCCGGCACCAGGAACAGATGTTGTCACGATTAGCTATCACCTGATAGCATTTTTTTCCAATGCCTTCCCCAAAGGTGTTAATACTGGCTTTGTTCATGAATTTTATAGTGTAATCATCCCCGATGATATAAACACCACGCCCCATGGCATCAAAAATAGAAGCAAGCCGTTTGGTCTCTTGATCAATCATGGGATGCTTCTTTCCTTGTGGGGTTTTGGGAAATTTTCGGGTTAACTTTTCTTCTCAATCTCTTGTATCTCCGAGTTGTTCGTTTATCTTGGATGACATTCGCTGCACATGATCGGTCCGGCCTTTTTTTCCTGATGGCACCCCTTGCATTGCAAATGGTAAATGTTTACAAGGGACATGGGGTTATCGCCCTTATTAAGGGTATGGCATCCTGAACATTCCTGGTCTTCGGAAGAATCATCTTCAACAATTTTTCCATCCTCATATACATGATGACACGTATTGCATTCGTCAAGCTCTGCCGTTTCATTGTGTTTATCATGCAGAAACGGAACGGCCGGTCTCATCTTCTTCTTAAATGCGCTGTCTGCAACATTTGTCACATCTTCCTGTGAATAGCCGGACATAACCGCAAATATGCCACCCATCAGAATTATTACCGTATATATAATCCATGTCCTTTTTTTCATCAAGATTCCCCCGATTTTACGAGCCCGGCCCAACTGAATTTATCCTATTGTTGCATAAACAACACATCAGATTATACGTTAAACGGCTCAGACAAAGGCTTTGGGTTGATTGGATTAACCATCATAAGACCCAACCGTTGGTACCATCCAATGAAAACACCTTTTTTGCTGTGTTGTTTACCTTTCAGGAAAGCCGATGATACCGCATCTCCTGCGTTATCAAGACCTTGCGGTAGACGACTACAGCTGCGGCCTT
>CAZDAB010000311.1:0-4495 GCA_964502855.1 uncultured Desulfobacteraceae bacterium
CGTGTGGCACCAGAATCTGTTGAGTATGGGTGACGAAAGCCCCGGCATAGGGCATACTGTTTGGAAAATCCTTAAAGGCTTTTAACGGCTCCAGCATGCTTGGCTCCGGCCCGGCATGGAGCGCATACAGGGAAATCAAAATCCCGATCACGCCGGTCTGTTGGACTTCGTCCAGAAAGATTCCATCGGGTCGAAGCTCACATTTTTCACCAAAAGCATCAAATAAAAAGGAATCTCCATCCCGTTCCGAAGGTAAAACCCGTGCCAAATCTTCCGGGAAATTTTCATAAAGTCTTTTAAGATTATCCGTTACAATTTTAGCGTAATTGTCGCACATAACTTCCATACTTAATATTCTCCATTTTTTGTTTTGTTGATCACGACGATTTACAATATTTAAATTTGGTTTGATTTTTTAAATGAATTTATATAGTTAGTAAAGTAGAAACTAACTTTCCCATAAATTATGGAGCCGGGTCAATATCATCATTTAATACACCAGAATTTTTTGAGATGTTACACCTTTTTTATATATATTCGTTCATAGAGCCAGATAAATTCTTGAAGGTTGACAATGCATATTCACAGCAGTATATTCCAATTTAATAGAACTTAGGGCTCTTCGCCCCAATTAAAATAGTGGAATGACGGGGTAATGGAATGATGGGTTTGAAGGAGTTTTTTACAATTTAAATGGTTTATTTGCGCCCTTACTTCCAATATTCCAACATTCCATTCTTCCATTTTGATGGCATAAACAGCTTGCCATTAATAAACATGTATTTTCAATAAGTTGTAGAACTTCCGAGACGTAATTTTATCAAGAAAAATTTATGAAAGGAAATACTCTTATGGCGAAAGGTATTATAGAAATAGCTGACAGCAACTTTGATGATGAGGTGTTGCAGTCTGAAAAACCGGTATTGGTTGATTTTTGGGCTCCCTGGTGCGGTCCGTGCAGGGCAATAGAACCGCTTGTTGAAGAGCTTGCCGAGGCTTTTGGCGACAAATTCAAATTTACGAGATGTAATGTTGATGAAAACCCGGTTACACCGACTAAATACGGGATAAAATCTATTCCCACCCTTATTTTCTTTAAAGATGGAAAAGTTCTCGATAAGATTGTCGGTATCGTTCCTAAATCAAAACTCCAAGAAATTATAACTAGGGTTTAACAGGAAAATATGCAATGAAAAGCGTCGATTACGAGCTTGTCATTCTCGGCGGTGGCCCTGCTGGGCTTACCGCCGGTCTTTATGCGGCACGGGGTGGATTAAATGTAATTCTGATCGAAAAGATTGTGCCCGGCGGGCAGGTCATTATTACCGATTGGATTGAAAATTATCCTGGATTTCCGGAAGGACTCAGCGGACCCGATCTGGTTCAGAAGATGACCGAGCAGGTCAAACGATTTGATCTGAATATAGAAAACAATGAGGTCGTTTCCGTAGATTTTTCCGAACCGGTTAAGAAAATCACCTTAAACGACAAAACCATCACAAGCCATACCATAATTATAGCAACCGGTGCTTCACCAAAAAAGCTGGGTGTTCCCGGAGAAGATATTTTTTACGGCAAAGGCATCTCTTCATGTGCCACCTGTGATGGTCCGTTTTTCAAAGAGGGTGTCGTTGCCGCTGTGGGCGGCGGTGATACCGCTGTACAGGAAAGTTTGTTTCTAACCAAATTTGTAAAAAAAGTATACCTCATTCATCGAAGAAACAAACTTCGTGCTGCGGCAATTCTTCAGAAACGTGCATTGGCAAATGAAAAAATAGAAATGATGTGGGATTCTGTGTTGACCGATATCAGCGGTTTAACTAATGTTGAAAATATTACCGTGCAAAATGTCAAAACAGGTGATAAAACAAAACTTTCCGTTGATGGATGCTTTATATGGGTAGGTACAATTCCCAACACTCAATTCCTGGCAGATAGTGTAAAACTGGATGAACACGGTTTTATTATTGCAGGTTTAGATGCGGAGACATCAGTACCCGGAGTATTTGCCGCAGGTGATGTCAGAAATACCCCTTTGCGCCAGATCGCAACTGCGGTTGGCGACGGCGCCATCGCAGCTATTTCTGCAGAAAATTATATCGAAAACGTAAAAAAATGAAACGTATCATAGTGTTCGGCCTCATTTCGTTGCTTTTAGTTTCGGGTTGTGCATGGTTCGAGCCCAAAGAAGAAAAAACGGCACAGGAACTTGCAAGTGATGGAATGGATCAATTCAACCGAGGAAAATATACCAAATCGATAGCATCCTTTGAGAAACTCAAAGACTGGTATCCTTTCAGTAAATTTGTGCCTTTTGCGGAATTGAAAATAGCCGATGCCAATTATAATATTCAAGAGTATGAAGAAGCGATCGCAGCATATGAAGAGTTTGAAAGTCTTCATCCCCGTAATGAAGCCATACCATATGTTATATATAAGATCGGGCTCTGTTATTTCCAGCAGATAGATACTATAGACAGAGATCAGACTACGGCTAAAAAGGCGCTTGATACGTTCAATCGTATTAAAAAACAGTTTCCGGGAGATTTATATGCGATCAAAGCCGAAGAACATATCAAAAAATGTTTGAAAAGCCTTACCGGGAATGAACTTTATGTTGGACTTTTTTATTTAAAGAGCAAACATTACAAAGCCGCTTTGCATCGTTTCAAATCAATCCTCACCAAATACTCTGATGTGGGCGTCCACCAAATGGCTTTGCAGCATATTGCCACCTGTGAGGCATTAATAAAAGAACAGGAAGGGGAAAAGGTCTCTCAATAGAAAATAAACTAAACTCAATGCAGACGTTAGGAAAAATACTTTACATACTGATTATTAAGATGTACTTAACCCGGTTCGGAAAGATATAAGGAGAAATAATAATGGCCAAAATGTGTGAAATATGCGGAAAAAAACCGCTTGTTGGAAATAATATAAGCCACGCCCACAATGTGACAAAACGTCGATTTAATCCAAACCTTCAGAGGATACGGGCAGTGTATAACGGCAGGGTCAAAAGGATAATGGTCTGCACCAACTGTATAAAATCAGGCCATATCGTTAAAGCGCCATAGGTCTAACGGGTCGAAAATAAAACGCACTAAATTTCAAGTTAAGGGGCTTCACCCCAATTGGAATGCTGGAATAATGGGTTCTGGGATAATGCAATATTGGGTTAATGGTAAAATTTGTGTTGAAGATAAAATTAAAAATGGCTAATATCCTTTTACAAACCAACCTTCCAGTATTCCACTATTCCATTATTCCATATTCGAGGCAAGCGTTCAAGCCTCAAAAAATATCCTATATTTTCATTAAGTTGTAGAAATTCCGAGACGTTAATTAAGGAGCTACGCGTCTATTCTTTTGACTTCTTGAATGTGTTTTATCTTCCTGATGGCCGATAGAACTCTTTTTAGATGTTCGGTATCTTTAACGGCTATGGTAAAATTGATGTCAACGATTTTATTTTCCCGGGTTTCCGTATGTGCGCTGAGTATATTCGAACCGTTTTTGCTGATATTGGAAGTAATATCCGCTAGCAAGCCGACTCTGTCGTAAGATTGAATTCGAATCTTTACAGGATATGTATCTGCAATATCTATATTCCACTCCACGTCTATTTGCCGTTCGGGGCTCATTTTCAAAGCGTTGACGCAGCCGGTCCTGTGAACGGTAACCCCGTAGCCCCTGGTGATATATCCTATAATCGGATCTCCGGGAACCGGCTGGCAGCACTTGCCGAACTTAATCAGGATATCATCAACCCCCTTTACAACGACACCTTCTCTCGGCTTTTTCTTCCGTACACGGCCTACGATTTTGTTAAAGAACGATTCGTGCTCTTTTTCTTGCTCGGGTTTGGGGGTAATTTTTCGTACGATCTGTAAAGGGGTAATTTTACCGTAACCGACACTTGCAATTAGATCATCGATATACTTAAAGCCAAAATGCTCAACAACCTTATCCATGTCTTCTGATTTCAAAAGCGTATTAAAATTAAGGCGGTATTTGCGAAAAGCCTTTTCGCACATCTCCCGGCCAAGGGAAATGCTCCGTTCTTTTTCCTGGATTTTGATCCACTGTCTTATTCTGGAACGGGCCTTGACCGTCTTGACATAATTCAACCAGTCCTTGCTCGGATGGCCCTTCCTCGATGTAAAAATTTCAACAGTGTCTCCTGTTTTTAATTCATATTGAAGGGTGACAATACGGCCGTTTACCTTGGCTCCGGCGCATTGATTTCCGACTTCCGTATGGATTAAAAAAGCGAAATCGACCGGTGTGGCGCCCGTGGGTAAGGATTTTATTTCTCCTCGGGGAGTATAAACGTAAACTTCATCCGGGAAGAGATCGATTCGGACATTTTCCAGAAATTCTTCCGGATCTCTGAAATCTTCCTGATGTTCCACAAGGTTTTGAATCCAGGAAAATGTTTTGGTCATCTTTTCATCAAAACGGCGACCTTCCTTGTAGCTCCAGTGAGCGGCAA
>CAZDAB010000312.1:0-4495 GCA_964502855.1 uncultured Desulfobacteraceae bacterium
AGGCAATCACCACATCTCTTATGAAACCGAAAAGGCGGCTCAATAAAGTTGCTGACCCAACAACACCAGCAGCTTTTGTCACGAGGTGGTTTTCAGTGCTTGGTTGATTTGTCGAGCGGCTCATTATTAATTTAACATATAGGAAATTCTATATTTTATTGAAAATAAAGTTATTTTTTAGACTTATATTTTTAACTCGGACACGGAAAAATGGAATGATGGAATATTGGAATGATGATTTAAAAAGATAAAATATCTCTTTAATTCCCATCAATAAAAATTTTACAATAACCCAACTTTCCATTTTCATAGAACCCATTATTCCAGTGTTCCATCATTCCAACATTTCAATTTTGAGCGAATCGAACTAACTTGGAATTGCTGAGCTAAAATAAACCTTGACATATTTTTATTGATTTTGTATTTTTTATGCTTTCATTTATAATACTAAATTAAAAGGAGCTTATAACCTTGGCAAATCATAAATCTGCGATCAAACGTGCGCGCCAGAACGAAAAAAGGCGCCTGCGCAACAAATCTTCGAAAACAAGGATAAAGAACATCGTCAAAGGCGTTCGACAGACTGTTAGCGAAAAATCGAATGAGGCAGCACTTGCCAAACTCGATATTGCAAAATCTATAATCGATAACGCAGCAAAAAAGGGTGTGATACACAGGAAAAGCGCATCTCGGAAAATTTCCCGCCTCTCCAGACTTATAAACACCGTCTCAGCCTAACCCGGATTTCTCACGGGTCACGGGAGAACCGTCAGGAAGCGTATACCGCAAAACAAAGCAAACTTTGTTATGGCTATGCGATAGATTGGTAATTCTTTTAAAAATCGGCGGTTAACTCATTGAAAATAGTTTCCGCAAGCCTTTTGGAAAGCTTTTTGATCGCAGCCCGTTTATTACGTTCCGTAGACTGTTTTTCGGGCATTACCTTATAGGCCTCGTTTTCGGAAACGGATTTCGAAGACCGTATGACTCCGCCGGACCGACCTGTTAATTTTAAATCGACGTTAACTTCAACCCGTCTTTCATTGGAGGTATAGTCCCCCGTGTGCGAGATCGTTCTTTCACTTATCGATTTAACAACACCGGTAAGCGTTGCATCGGCCTTGTCACTTCCGGTTACGACCACCTGCTCATGCCGGGTAAACTCATATATGAGATCATTGGTAATGATGGTCTCCACCCCGGTTTCTGCGCTGCGGTTTTGAAACATCTCTATACTAACCGATGTTATACCGGACGGAAGACTTCCTCCGCCGGTGAACCGGTATCCGCAAGCCGAAAAAAACGACCATAACAAAATGATTGTCCATGCATATTTTTTTTTAACAAGCAACGATCCTTCTCCTGTTAATTTCACCACTTATACCACGATATTCACAAGTTTCTTTTTTACCACAATAACTTTCTTAATTGTTTTATTATTTATAAATTTTTGAACACGCTCGTCCGAAAGGGCCAGCGCTTTGATTTTATTATCGTCTGCATTCACATCAACATGGAACCTGCTTCTTACTTTGCCGTTTACTTGAATCACGATCAAAAGTTCATCCTTTAACAGGGCGTCCTCCTTGTATGAAGGCCATAACGTCAATAGAACGCTGGACTCAAATCCTAATGTCTCCCAAAGTTCTTCGGCAAAATGTGGAACAATGGGCGACAAAAGGAGCGCAACAGATTCCATGGCAAATCGCATGACCTCGATATCTTGAGTATCACTTTTTACAGGATCGATTCCGTACATGGTATTCACAAGCTCCATGATTGCACTGATAGCCGTATTAAAATGGAACCGGTCCTCTATATCTTTTGTAACTTTATATATGGTCTCATGGGTTTTTTTGAACATTTCACGGGTTTCTCCTTCCAGAAGATCGGGGCTCCCGTTAAAAGGGGTTGCATCCTTAATTGAATCAATCCAGTTCCAAGCAAGGCGCCAGATACGATTCAAGAAGCGATACCCACCTTCAACTCCCTGCTCGCTCCATTCAAGATCTCTTTCCGGCGGAGCTGCAAAAAGGCAAAAGAGTCTCGTTGTATCAGCTCCGTATTTTTCAAGAAGAACATTTGGATCGACAACGTTCTTTTTTGACTTGGACATTTTTTCAACCCGGCCAAGGGTAACCACTTTGCCACATTTTTTACAATGCCGTTCTGCGCTACTCCCTTCCACCTCTTCAGGAAGAAGGAAACCGTGTTCCGGACATGAAACCGTCTCTTTACAGACCATCCCTTGTGTCAAAAGCCGGGTAAAAGGTTCCTTGTATTTTACCAGTTCAAAGTCGTTCAACACGCGGGTATAATACCTTGAATAAAGCAGATGTAAAATAGCATGCTCAACGCCACCTATATATTGATCAACGGGCATCCAGTAATCTACGGCCGTTTTGTCAAACATGCCCGTGTCACAATTCGGGCTGCAGTATCTTTCATAATACCATGAGGATTCCACGAAGGTGTCCATTGTATCGGTCTCTCTTCTGGCCTCAGGGTTGCCGCAAGCTGGACAGGTTGCCTTTGCAAAATAATCGAGAGCCCCAAGCGGCGACCTTCCGCCCTCCAGAAGATCGGCATTCTCCGGGAGCAGAATGGGAAGATCCTTCTCCGACACGGGAACAATGCCGCATTTTTTGCAATGAATCATGGGAATCGGCGCACCCCAGTATCGCTGCCTTGAAATACCCCAGTCCCTCAACCTGAAACTTGTGGTCTTTCTGCCCATTCCTTCCTGTTCCAGAAAAGACGCGATTTCGTCAAGTGCCGTGACGTTGTCCATTCCGTCAAACCGGCCGGAATTGACCATCACACCTTCACCCGTGTATGCTTCGGCCATGGTGGCGGAATCCAGATCGTCATTATACGGTTTTACGACCATCACGATATCCAGGCCGTACTTTCGAGCAAAATCGAAATCACGCTGGTCATGTGCGGGAACGGACATAACCGCTCCCGTGCCATACTCCATGAGCGCAAAGTTCGCTGTATAAATCGGCATCCGTGCGCCGCTCAGGGGATTGAGGCAATAGGCGCCGGTAAATACGCCCTCTTTCTCATAACTTTCCACCGCCCTGCTCGATCGGTCCTGCAGGGATATGTGTTCGACAAATTCGCGAACTTCGTCTTCCTGGGGCGTCCCTTTCGACAAATTTAATACCAGCGGATGCTCCGGAGCAAGGCACATGAACGTTGCGCCATAAACCGTATCTTGCCGAGTTGTAAAAACCGGTATCTGTTCAGCTGTATTCTCTATGGGAAAGCGGATTTCCGCACCCACACTCTTTCCTATCCAGTTCTTCTGCATTGTGATAACCTTTTCAGGCCATCCGGGAAGCTTGTCGCAATATGCCAGTAGATCTTCCGCGTAATCTGTAATACGGAAAAACCATTGCCAGAGTTTTTTCTGCCGAACCGTCTTGCCGCAGCGCCAGCACATACCGGCTTCCACCTGCTCGTTGGCAAGAACTGTCTGGCAGTGTTCACACCAGTTCAAAAAAGATTCCTTGCGATAGATCATTCCCTTTTCGTACATTTTTAAAAAGAGCCATTGTTCCCACCGGTAATATTCGGGACTGCACGTGGCGATTTCCCTGTCCCAGTCGTATGAAAAACCGATACGCTTTAGCTGAAATCGCATGGTATCAATATTTTCATAGGTCCATTTGGCGGGATGGGTGTTGTTCGCAATTGCGGCGTTTTCCGCCGGCATGCCGAACGCGTCCCATCCCATTGGATGAAGAACATTGAATCCTCGCATTCTTTTGTACCTTGCAACCACATCACCGATAGTATAGTTCCTTACATGTCCCATGTGTATGTTGCCGGACGGATAGGGAAACATTTCCAGAAGATAATATTTTTCCTTACCCGGATCCTCTTTGACCTTAAAAAGCTTGGATGTTTCCCAGAAATTTTGCCACTTGGATTCTATGGTTTTAGGATCGTATCTTTCATCCATTGTATCTACGCTACCTCACTTGCATGGTTTAGTTTCTTAATGATAAATTTTGTGCCCTCCAAAGGCGGTTTTATGACATTTTATGGAAAAAATTAAAGTTAGTAACATCTCAATAAATTATGGAGCCAACTGGTGATAAAATGTAAAAGGTCTGGCCGTTTGAGCATGTTAGCGAGCCTTAAGAAAAAACAGCGAATAAGATCATTCACCTTTTAAATATATGATGTTGCGTTTAACCCATTGCGATTAAAGGATTGGCTACTGTTTTTTCTTTAGGCTCACTTATATTCGAGTTCCAGACCTTTTACATTTTATTATCAGTTGGCGGCTCAATATCACCATTTAATACACCAGAACTTATTGAGAAGTTACTAAAGTTAATCTTAACGTGCGAAAATTTTTAATCTTTTTTCATGTTTTCGTGATAAAAAAATCTTTTTCTTTTCCAGTTTATCCAGATTGGGTTAGACCTAACTATACTTTCAACAGATTATTTTCACATGCCATAACACGATATAAATAGCA
>CAZDAB010000313.1:0-4487 GCA_964502855.1 uncultured Desulfobacteraceae bacterium
TTCGTTGCTGATCATTCATTCCGCTTAATTTGGGGCTCTAAAAGAAAAACTCCCCGACCCATCATCTTTTTATAAAATAAATATTGATGGATAGCAAGTCACTGTTTTAACCTATCATTGAGATCCTGATCCTCCGGGCCATGCCTGTCACGCATTGCGGGGGTCAGACATAATTGGCTCTGCCGGAATCGAATGTTGTGGGGCGTTGGAATAGCAGGTATTGAGGGCAAGGAAGGCTATCTTATTCGGCCAAATAGATCGGCGGGCTTTGGGTGGCTGATGGTTCGTCCCGGAAACCCTAAAAATTATCGAAAATACAGATTTTTTAATGGCGACCTGTTATCTCGATAAGCCGTAGAATTTCCGGGACGTCGAGTTAGTTCGCTTTGCTCACAATTGGAATATTGGAACAATGGAATGATGGAATGATGGGTTACTGTAGGAATTAGAATGATATTGTTCCTTAAACCCAACGTTCCATTATTCCAAAATTCCAGTATTCCATCCGTCCATGGAAGTGGCATAAACCATGAGCTATTAAAAAATTCTTAACTTCAACCAATTGTAGAACTTCCAAGACATTCTTTTTATTTGGATATTTTCTCAGCGATCTCGGCAAACACCTTGGTTACCGGAGAATCTGTATATTTTTCCTGAAAGGAGATGCCGTTATCACCGCATGAAACAAAATTTGGATCAAACGGAATTCTTCCCAGAAACTGAATGCCTGCGTCCCTGGCGGTTTTTTCTCCTCCGCCCATTCCGAACAACTCGACCATTTTATTACAGTGGGGACAGGTAAAGCCGCTCATATTTTCAATAAGACCAAAGATCTTCATTTTTACGGTTTTGCAGAAATTGATGGATTTTCTGACGTCCGCCAGGGCCACCTCCTGTGGTGTCGTGACGATGATTGCCTGGGCATCGGAAATGGTCTGTGCAACGGTCAACGGTTCATCACCGGTTCCCGGGGGCGAATCAATGATCAGAAAGTCTAAATCACCCCATTCAACTTCACCGATAAATTGCCGGATGGCGGAATATTTAAGCGGACCTCTCCATATAACGGCATCGTCTTTACTTGCAATCAGCGATTCTATTGAAACTACTTTCAAGTTATCCAAATAGCTCATGGGATCCAGTTTGTTGCTCTTACTCAGACCCAGCATCCCTTTCAACCCGAGCATTCTCGGTACGTCAGGTCCATGTAAATCCACATCCATAATCCCCACATTGAATCCCTTTTTGGCAAGTGCAATGGAAAGGTTAACAGAAGTGCTGGTTTTGCCCACCCCGCCTTTGCCGCTTAAAACGACGAATTTTTTCTTTATTTTTTTCAAAGATCGATCCACAGAAGCGTCCTGTTCCGCCTGCGCCGTTTTCTTCTTTTGGGCGTCATCAACACTTTTTTGAATTTGTACCATGTTATTATCTCCTAATAAAATTTATATCACTACTAACCCGAATATTTCATGAAAAATTTCGAGAGGCCTTCTTATTAGTAATGAAAACAGCTTGTTTTTTACTGTTTTGCTTCTAGTTGTCAAGTGAAAGTTTGTACGGAAAATATTCTTGTTCAATTCCTCAAAAATTTTCACCCTTGACAACAATCAACCATATCATGATTACATCTTGGACACCTTTCAGGCCTTCCCGTACCCAGAGGTTCAATCCATCTGTGATTGCATTTGGCACACATGAACGTTCGTACTTGATCTGCCATCTTGTAGTTCCCGCCTTCAACGTTTATGGCCTTGCCGTTAATCAGAGCATCTGCAACGACTTTTCTGGCCCGCTGAATAATCCGTCCAAAAGTGGCTCTTGAAATATGCATGTGTTGTCCTGCTTCTTCATGGGACATACCATGAAGATCGGCAAGCCTTATGGCTTCACGTTCATCAACCGTAAGCCGCACTTCGGAAAGGTCTCGCATGGGAATTCCTCTTGGTTTGAAGTAGCTGATGTCAGGGTTAAAAGCCACCATGCGATGTTTTTTTGGTCTTACCATAACAATCCTTTATGAGTATATACTCAAAAAGTAAAAACTAAGTATTCCGATTCATATTGTCAAGGATTTTATTCGGTTTAATTTCAACGATAATTGCCGGTTTGACGATATGTTTGACAAAATTCGCTAAAATGTTATTTTAGAGAAAATAAAATTGAAATCCCAGGCGACATGGCAGCGCCGACAAATATACGCCTCGGAATTTCTACAACTTTTCTAAAATAAAGGTTTTTTAATGGTAACCGGTATATGCCGTCAGAATGGAATAATGGAATGCTGGAATATTGGGGGTAAGGACGGAAATAAACCATTTTAATTGTAAAAAAACTCCTTCAAACCCATCATTCCATTACTCCATCATTCCATTATTCCAATTGGGGCGAAGCCCCTAAGTTCTGTCTTATAGACACGTGCCCAAAACACCCGGCTTTGAAGTGTATAGATATTCCACGCAAATTCATCCAAAGCGCCCCATACCTTTATCCGGAGATTTACGATGATCGAACTGAAAAAAATAAAAGAAATCGAGGATTTTAAGAAATTACTTGATATCCAGAAAAGTGCCTGGGGGTTTTCGGATCTGGATACGGAACCACACCACTTGATGACAAGGGTGCAAAAATATGGGGGCCTTGTTTACGGCTTGTTCGCCCATGGCGAACTGGTCGGTTTTACCTATGCAATTATCGGAAAATGGAAAGGAGAGTACTTCATTTACTCTCACATGACCGGAGTCAAAAAAGAATATCAGTCAAGCGGTTTCGGTTTTTTGCTGAAAAAAGCACAGCGAAAAGAAGTGCTTAAAATGGGATACCCTGTGATGCGTTGGAATTTTGACCCCCTTGAATCCATGAATGCTTATTTTAATTTTCACAGGTTGGGAGTGATGAGTACGGAGTACGAAAGAAATATATATGGGGAGGGAGAAAGTGGTCTCCACAAGGGACTTTCTACGGACAGGCTTATTGTTACCTGGAATTTAAAATCTGATAACGTTGTCAAAAAAATGAAGAAAAAGGGGCCTTCAATTAAAGAGGTCATTCCCTCAGAAAAACTGGAAAAGTTTTCCCAAGAAACGGCGTACATTGAACTGCCCGAAAATGTAAGATTATTGAAAGAAACCCATTTGGATCAAGCGATTGAGTGGAGAATGAAAACGCGACGTCTTTTCGAATCCGCCTTCAAGAAGGGCTATGTTGTCAGAGACATTGTATTCTCAAAAGATAAAAAGAGAATTTTTTATAAATTAAGGAGATAAAAGGATCAATGAAAAGAATCCGGAAGATCGATTCGGTGGAACTGTTTATGGTGAAACTTCCTCTTGTCAAGCCTTTTGAAACAAGCTTTTCCATCCAGACCCACAGAGAAGCATTGCTTTTGAAAATCACTTCCGATGATTTTTCCGGATGGGGAGAATGCATTACTTCTCCGGATCCTTACTACTGCTATGAAACTAATTCAACATCTATCCATATCATTAAAAATTTCCTGGCAACCATTTTAATAACCCTGAAAAATTTTTCCATACACGACGTTTTGTTGAAATTTGAGAGGATTAGAGGGCATAATATGGCCAAGGCTGCTGTAGAAAATGCTCTTTTGGATCTTATTGCCAGAAAATATGAGATTCCTCTGTTTGAACTTATCGGAGGTAAATCCATAAAAATAATGTCAGGAATCAGTATCGGGATCATGGGAAACATGGATGATCTCCTTGAATCCATCCGGAATGCATGTGACAAAAAGTATCACAGAATCAAAATAAAAATAAAAAAAGGAAGGGACACCAAAATTCTGAAAACCGTTCGCAAGACATTTCCGGATATTCAGCTAATGGCCGACGCAAATGGCGATTACTCAAACCATGATTCACATATTCTTAAACGGCTCGATGAATTTCATCTCATGATGATCGAGCAGCCATTGTGTTACGATGACATATATCATCATTCATTGCTTCAGCAGCAAATCAACACGCCGATCTGCCTTGATGAATCCATAAGGAATCTTAATGACGCAAAAACCGCCGTAGCGCTTGGGAGCTGTAGAATCATCAACATAAAACAGGGACGAGTGGGCGGGATGATAAAATCCAAAAAGATTCAGGAGTTCTGTTTAAACAACAGCATCAACGTATGGTCGGGAGGTATGCTTGAAACCGGAATCGGAAGGGCCTTTAACATTCACCTTCAGACACTTCCGGGCTTTGTTCTCCCCGGTGACACTTCGGAAACTTCACGATATTTTACTGAAGATATCGTTGACAAGCCTGTGGTTCTGGAACCGGACGGCTTTATAAATATACCCCAGGGAACCGGAATCGGTGTTGAGGTTGTTCCCAAAAAACTGGACCGGTTTAAGGTCTTCCATGAAAGAATTGTATGATATGACGGGCGGGATTTTTTGTGAGCTATCTTAACGCTTCAATCATATCAGCCGCCTTTTGGGTGGATCTTTCGAGGTTTTGTATGAGATTCGA
>CAZDAB010000314.1:0-4474 GCA_964502855.1 uncultured Desulfobacteraceae bacterium
TATGAAATGTTTTAAAAAAAGCTTTTTTATTCAGTGTCTCCACATCATGCATATGCGGAATAAAACCTAACTCTCCGGTATCAATGCAATGATGAAGCATGGCATGAAATATAAAGGTATCGTTAGGGCATGTTGAAAAAGCAAGATCGAGTGTTGTCATCAAAATGGGTTTTACCCGCACCTCCTTAACTCGTGTCCATCCTTAAATGGTCTTTTTGCCCAATCTCTGCGTTATGCTCAAAAAATAATCCTCGGAATATTAAACATATGCCTGCGGTTATTTTTTTCGCATGCCTTGATCTTGAACAAAAATCCTCATTTATGGATGGACACTAACTCATGATACTGAGAATCCCTCTGTACAGGAATCTTGCCCGCGTTTTTTATTATTTCGACAAGTTCCTTATGGTTGGTGCTGGTTTTTATTCCGGTTGCCTTTACCACAACCTCTTCCATGAGCACCCCGCCCATGTCGTTTGCCCCCATTGCCAATGCAATCTGTGCAAGCTTCAGACCTTCGGTAAGCCATCCGGCCTGGATATAGGTGATATTGTCAAGGAATATCCTGGCAATTGCAACCATCTTTAGATAATCCATACCAGTTGCTGGAAGCATATATTCCATTCGTGTGCCGGGAGGAGAAAATGACCAGGGAATAAAGGCCTGTAAAATCCCGGTGTCATCCTGAACATCGCGTATGACGTTAAGATGTTGAATCTTCTCTTTACGGGTCTCGCCCATTCCGTAAGTCATGGTTGCTGAGGACTTCATTTCATTTCGGTATAGAGAGTATATGACTTCTTTCCATTCATCCACCGTGATCTTTTTCGGACTTACCTTTTGGCGTATTCTGTCAACCAGCAGATCCGATGCGCCCGGCACGGAATCCAGACCCGCCGCTTTCAATGCGTTCACAACCTCATCCATGGGCAGGGAGCTTTTCCGGGACATGTGTACGATTTCCGAAGGAGAAAAGGAATGCAGATAGATTTTCGGGAAGCGGTTTTTAACCGTTTTGACCATATCAATATATTTGTCCAGAGTATAGTCCGGGTGAAGTCCGCCCTGAAGCATCACCTGGGTTCCTCCGGCAGCAATAAGTTCTCCAACTTTTCGGAGAATATCGTCCATTGTCAGTTCATAAGGTTGAATAAGATTGGCCTGGGCATGAAATGCACAGAAAGCACATGCCGCTTCACAAATATTGGTGAAATTGACAATCCGATCCATGATGAACCCGACTTCCTCTTTGGGGTATGCTAATCTTCGTCTCATATCTCCGGCTTTTCCCAGGTCAATGATGTCCCATGAAAAAAGATCCGGAGCTTCTTCAGGGGATATTCTGTCCCCCCGATATATCTTATGAAAAAGTTCGTTGTTTGTAATCACGTCTTCCTTTACTGCTCAACATCCAAGTAGCTTAATCCGTTTACTTTTTTAAGCAGACCCATCTCTCCGGCAACGCCATAATAAAACATCAAGGCTTTTTTCAAATCATCATCAAATTTAAACTGCAACAGATCAAAATAGCCCTTGATGTCATAAACAATATCCGGATACTTTGCTTTTGCCAGTGAAACCACATTTTTTTTTTCTTCTTCCAGACAACGTAATGACTTGCGATATGAAGAAACCACAGATTTTATTTGGAGTTTATATTTTTCAACAATGCGTTGTCTGACCGCAAATACGGCAAATACCACGGGGAAGCCGGTTTTTCGAAGCCACAGGTCGCCGAGGTCATAAATATAAGAGACCGGCTCAGAGGCTATGGCCATTGCATCATTGCCGATAACCAGGGCGGCATCCATATCTTTGAGCACCGGCCTGGGTTCGGTCGATATATACGACGGTTCTATCCGGTAATATTTTTTTAGCAAAATTTTCAAAAGCACCACAGAAGTATGTGACGCACGGGTAATACCCACTTTCTTTTGATTCAAATCTTCAATGGGCATTTTGCTTATCAGAATAACCGATCCCACATACCCTACCGAACTCAAGCAGAATTGCGGAAGCACAAGCACATCATCAGCAATTTGAGCACAGGTTGCCGAGGAAATGGGGCTCATGTCCAGTTGCCGTTGGGCCATCATTTTATTGAGAATGCACGGATACCCCGGATAGATGCTGATTTTTGGGACGGGTTTCTTCTCAAACATTCGAAAATAAAAAGGATAGCAGTTAAGATAGTCGATATAGCCAAGCCTCATACCCACTCCTTTTCCGTGCCGGCACTTAGAGAGCGGTAACTTGCGGTTGTCCGTTCAGGTATGAGTTGGGCGTTATGGATCAGTCTTTTTAAAAAAGTCTCTGATCCAAAATCGGGTGTTCGAGCACCGGCAGCATGAACCACTTTTTCATTATTATACGTTGCGCCAATATCATCAACTCCGAACCTGAGAAGGGTCTGGGCCATTTTATCACCCAGGTACATCCACAATGCTTTTAAATGGGGCACATTGTGGAGAAAAATTCTGCTGGTGGCATAGATCCGGATGTCATCGTAGCCTGTGGTCGTGCGCGTGACTTCCAACGCGGTATTCTCACGATGGAATTGTAACGGGACAAAGGTTTTAAAACCGCCGGTCTCATCCTGAAGATCACGGATTTGCGAAAGATGATCCACAATATCTTCGGCAGTCTCGATATGATTATACAGCAGGGTTGCATTTGTTTTAAGACCCATTTTGTGGGCGGTGCGCATGACCGAAAGCCATTGGGTTCCCGATATTTTCTTTGGCGCTATGACATCCCGAACACGAGGAGAAAAGATTTCAGCCCCGCCTCCGGGGAGGGCCTCGACGCCTGCATCCATAAGCCGTTTAAAAACGTCTTCAAGGGAAATTTTATTTTTTTTTGCAAAATAATCGTATTCAACCGCAGTAAATGCAACAATATGCATATCCGGTTTTATATTTTTAATTATCCGCAACATCTGCTCGAAATAGTCAATGGTAAGATTGGGGTGGAGTCCGCCCACAATATGAACTTCATCAATCCCTGAACTATCGGCACTGTGTATCCTTTTTTCAATTTCATCGAAAGACAGCAAAAACGCGTTTTCATCATTTTCATCACAGGAGAAGGCACATAACGGACATCTCAGCTCACAGATATTCGTGTAGTTAAGATTCATATTCACCCCGTAGTAGGCAATATCTCCGTGCAATTTTGTCCGGATATAATGAGCAATGGTGCCAAGATCCAGGATGTCATGGGTTGTAAGCATGTAAAGAGCATCTTCTTTGCTTGCAGGGATGTTGTTGCAGACCTTTTCAGCGATGCGGCGAAGTTTTTTATTCTGTATGTTATCCGGAAGCACCATGTTATATTTCCTTTTTCCCCCAGCTTTCAAACAAACTGTGGTTCCGGCCCAAAAGGTTCAACACCTTGCCGACAATAAAGTTAACCACATCATCAACCGATTCGGGCCGGGTGTAGAACCCCGGAACCGGAGGAACGATCTCAATCCCGGCCAGAGCGGCCCTGTGTATGTTTCCGGTGTGGACAACACTGAGCGGTGTTTCCCTGGGCACGATGATGCACCTGCGCTTTTCCTTTAACGCCACATCACAGGTTCTGGTAATCAGTGAATCTGCATATCCGTGGACAATGGCGGAAAGTGTTTTCATCGAACAGGGGATAACAACCATGGCTTCGAATTTTGTGGAACCGCTTGCCACCGGAGCAAAAAAGTCGTTGTTTTTAAACTCGCTCAACAGATCATGGTTACCGGCCAGCCCCCGCTTTACAAGCAGTTCTTTCAAGGATGAAAAGGGGGTCTCCCCCCGAAAGATTTCGTATTCAATAATTTGGCGGGCCGGCTGTGAAACGATTGCGGCAACTTTTTCTCCTGAATTAAGGAGTTCTTCAATCAGACGAACCCCCAGTATGGGGCCGCTGGCTCCTGAAATTCCAACAACTATCATTTTTTTTGATCTTTCATGAATTTTGCATCTAAAGATTATAAAATTTTACCTATAAAAAGATCCGTGAGAGTTCCGAAAAAGAGTATGGGGGATATGTATATATTGGCTTTAAAAAAATTCTTTATGGCCCACGTGATATTTTTATTCCTTGCCAGTCTCTGCTGGTAAAAAAATATTATTCCGACCAGTACAACTGCCGTCCAGTAGGGGACGGTCTTATGGGTCAAAAATCCCGCATATATCATGGCGATTAAAGAGACCAAATAGCATGCTGCGGAGATGACAAGGGCCCGTTTTTTTCCCAGACGAACCGGCATGGAGTGAAGATTTTCTTTAACATCAAATTCCAGATCCTGAATGGCATAAACGATGTCAAGCCCTGCAATCCATGCCATGATAATACACCCCAGAACAAAGGGAACGCGCGTAAATTCACCGGTAACCGCAATATATCCTCCAATGGGAGCGGCCGCTTCAACCAGGCCCAGATAAAAATGGGAAGAGGCGCTGAACCGTTTAAAATAAGAATAGGTAAACAGCAT
>CAZDAB010000315.1:0-4471 GCA_964502855.1 uncultured Desulfobacteraceae bacterium
GGATCTATTGCCATACTCGCTATGTTTACTTCATGCAACATAACTTTTTTCTCCTTTTGAACCCAAAAATACGGGCACTATGCTAACCGGTTCACCCCAAAGTGAATGGGAATGTGCTTTCACAATTCTGACATTAACCATCCTGCCGGTAAGGATTTCATCACAGGAAACCGCGCCATTCCCCCGGGAAAAATTTACGATCTTGTTTGTTGATGTCCGTCCTGTCCACTGGACATCATGATTCATGCTGCGTTTATCAATCCGGGTCTGCTTCTTGCTCAACCCTTCTACAAGGATCGATTGAGTCGATCCCACCAGCTCTGTATTCTTTTGGGTTGTAAAATGTGCCTGCAGGGTGAGCACCTGCTGTAATCTTTCTTTTTTTTCCTTTTCTGAAATTTTGTCTTCAAATCGGGCCGACGCTGCATTTGGCCGGTCCGAATATTTAAACGCAAACAGACCGTCAAATTCCACTTTCTTAATTAATTCCAGGGTTTCTTCAAAATCGGCTCTTGTCTCTCCTGGAAATCCTACAATAATATCAGATGTAATAGCAATATCAGAACAAATATTACGCAGTTTATCTATTTTTTCAAGGTATAATTTGCGGCTGTATTTCCGGTTCATTCTTTTTAAGACCCTGTTTGAACCTGACTGTATGGGCAAATGTATATGATTGCACATCTTATCAAGGTTTTTAAAAGCAAGCATGAGGTCTACCGAAAGATCCTTGGGATGTGACGTCGTAAACCTGATTCTTAAAAGACCGTCAATTTCATTAACACGTGCCAGCAGTTCGGGAAATGTACAGAGCCCTTCTTTATTTCCGTAGCTGTTTACGTTCTGGCCCAGCAGGGTAACTTCCCGCACGCCGGATTCGACAAGACAGAAAATTTCATTAATAATTTTTTCGGGATTCCTGCTTGTTTCCCTGCCCCGCACGTAGGGAACCACGCAGTAGGTGCAATAATTATCGCATCCTTGCATGATAGTTACAAAGCTGGCGACTTTTCCTTTATGGTGCTCATCTTCAATAAAGTCGAGTTCTTCTATTTGCTCTGACATTTCAATATCCACAATACGGCATTTTTTCGACGATATAGTTTTTATAATGCCGGGCAAGCGTCCGATAGCATTTGTCCCGAAAACAAGATCAAGGTGCGGCACTCGCTGCAGGATTTTTTGTCCTTCCTGCTGTGCCACGCATCCGCCTATCCCAATAATAAGATCGGGGTTTTTTCTTTTCAAGCCTGCCATACGTCCTAAAAAACTGAAAGCTTTTTGTTCTGCCTTTTCTCTGATTGTACAGGTATTAACAATGATCAGGTCCGCCTTTTCCGGCAATGGGGTCAGTTTATATTCTAACACCTTTAATCCTTTGGCAATCTGTTCGGAATCGTAAACATTCATCTGACAGCCGATGGTATTAATATATAAGTGTTTTGTTTTCATGTATTTTTTAGCTTTATGAAACAACGATGCCAACATAATTTTTTCAGTCTATCTGTTCAATCATGATATCCTTTTTAAGATCCTTTAAAATCATCTCAACATCATTTTCACATCCCGGAGCAATGCAAAGTCGTACGACACCCTGATCCGGATCCACGGTTGTTATGGTCACAATGCCGTCGTAGGCCTCAAAAATAAATTTGAGAAAAGCGATTTCTCTGCGATCAACACGAAAATATTTTTTTATGGTGTTCAATCTTCAATTTTTGAAAATCCGAATAAAAAATTTTTATGATATCACCATATCATCCATCGTTTCAATAAAAAACTAGGGACGAAACAGGGCAAACGCATTTGATTTTGGTGCAGCGTAGCGACGGCGTGTTTCTCTTGGAAACCGACTGACTGTTTGAAGGGCTTTAGCACGCGTTAGCCCGAGCCGAATGAAATTATGACTTAAAAAATCAATGGGATAATTTAGCGACGAATTGTTCTTAATAACTCTGGCGCGGCTCGGGCTTACGGGTGCTTAAGCACAAGTTTCAGTCGGTTGGAAAGAGATACACGCCGTCGCGGAGCGTTATCCTTGTATTGGGGGGATTCAAATGCGTTAACCCTGACAAACAAGAAGGCGGGTTGAAATTGGTGTTGCTCAAATCTTAAATTTAGGATAAATAGTCTTTTAATGAAAAAAGAGTGGCAAATTTTACGTCCGGATCGTTGTGCTGTTGAAAAACTTACCGGTCTTCTAAATTGCCATCCCGCCATTGCTTCAATTCTGGTCAACCGAAAAATTGCTTCCCCGGAAGACGCTTTAAACTTTCTTAGCGTTTCACTGAATCATTTAAGGTTGCCGTTCACCCTAAAGGATATGGATGTCGCGATTCACCGCATAGTAAAGGCCATAACGCATAATGAAAAGATTTTGATTTTTGGCGATTATGATGTTGACGGAATTACCGCAACCACAATCCTTTTGAAATTTTTCCGATCAGCGGGTGCTGATGTATCATACTACATCCCCCACAGGATAACCGAAGGCTATGGCCTGCAAAGCAGCCACATTACGAGCTACGCATTGGCAAAAAAGATAAACCTAATTATCACCGTAGACTGCGGATCAGGGAGCCATGATGCCGTCACAGCGGCAAAAGCGGCCGGCATTGATGTAATTATCACCGACCATCATATGGTGACGGATACCCTACCCCCGGCGGTTGCCGTTATAAATCCCAAGCGTTATGATTGCCCGTCCGGTTTTGATGATCTCGCCGGTGTGGGTGTGGCTTTTTATCTTCTGGTTTGTCTCAGAAAAGAACTTCGTGAGCAAAATTTCTGGAAGAGTCGACCGGAGCCTAATCTAAAGAATATATGCGACCTGGTGGCACTCGGGACCCTGGCAGACATGGTTCCCCTTACGAATGACAATCGTATCCTTGCAAAGACAGGGCTCGATATAATGGGTTCAAGTCCACGTCCCGGCATCAAGGCATTAATGGAGGTCTGCGGTATTAATAAACGTACGGTGGATAGTGACGATGTGATCTTCGGTCTGGCGCCCAGATTAAATTCGGCGGGCAGGATAGATCATGCGTCTATGGCAGTTGAATTATTGGCAACCAAAAACATGGATCATGCCTCACAAATTGCGCGTTCACTCAACCACATGAACCAGAAACGGCGCAGCATGGAAACTCAGATTCTGGCTCAAATCGAGAATCATTTAACGGTAAATCCTTCACTGCTCCAAAAAAACACCCTGGTCTTGGCGCACCGGGATTGGCATTTAGGAATTCTTGGGATTGTCGCTTCCAGAGTGATGAAAAAATATTTTTGCCCTGTGGTGCTTATCTCTACAGCAGACGGAATCGGGAAAGGATCGGCCAGAAGTATTCCCGGGGTAAATCTTTATGATGGGCTTTGTGCTTGTGCCGGTGACCTTGAAAGTTTTGGCGGTCATGCAATGGCCGCAGGCCTGAAAATTAAGACTGAAAAAATAGACCGGTTTGAATCAAATTTTGAAAATTTTGTCGATGATATAACAAACCCCGATGATTTTATATCAAAAGTCTATATCGATTATGAACTCGGTTTTGACGATATTTCAGAGGATTTCATAGACGAGATAGAGTCCTTAAATCCGTTTGGAGCCGGCAACCCTGAGCCGATTTTTATGGCCGGAAACATAATCGTTTTATCTTCGAAAATTGTGGGTAAACATCACCGGCGCATGCTTTTAAAACAGTCCGGAGGAAAAACCGACAAAACGTTTCACGCCATTCATTTCAACGGTAATTCCGGCATACCTATAAAGGAAAGCTTTGATCGTATCGCGTTTCGGCTGCGATGGAACCGCTGGAACGGCAGGAAAACCGCCCAAATGGTTATTGAAGAGGTTGAAACACGTTAGGTGATTTTTATAAATCTAAGCGCCTCAGCATCATTCAGGTTTTGGACTAAACATTTCCCTTGCAATGGTCAGTCTATGACATTATTATTGTGCGCAACCCAAAAAATCGATATTAATAAATTGATGAGTTTGTAAAAAGCCGTTTTTTGACTTTTACGTGAGTAAAATCTTATAGTTCCGGAGTATTAAATGATGATATTGACCCGGCGCCATAATTTATTGAAAAGTTACTTGCAAGATTATTAACTCAACAAAATTAAAGGTGAAATCTTATGGGTAAGATATTTCGGCCAAGCAGTCGCGAAGCACGGATTTTATCAAAAATCGAATCTTCAAAAGAGTATGCCCGCAAAAAAACAATAGAAAGCATAAAAGACTGTATCGAACCGCTTTCCAATGCCATTGCCATGAAGCTTGTTGAAAACAACCTTGTGGAAACGACAAATAAAAATGTACTCCAGGAACAGATCTTAAAGTGTCTTGAAAAACTAAGTCATGCGGACGACTTTGAGATTGATTATCAAAATGCACCCTTCAGACATATTATAACACATCCCAATGTTGTCAGCCTTTATGTCACCGCTTTTGTAATAGAGACCCTTATTAACC
>CAZDAB010000316.1:0-1662 GCA_964502855.1 uncultured Desulfobacteraceae bacterium
TCATAATGTTGGCGTTGATTCCCTGCCGTTCCATGATGATAAAACTGATCAGCACGCCCACCGGCAGCGTAAAAATTCCCACAAGTGCACTGCGAAAATGGAGCAGAAAAACCATACAGACCAGTGCCACTATGATACTCTCCTCGATGAGGGTCCGTTTCAGATTGTCCACGGCACGCAGAATAAGATTCGAACGGTCATAAACGCTTTTCAGATGAACCCCCTCGGGCAGCCCGGATTTGAGCTGTTCCAGGCGTTTTTTGACATTTTTGATAACCTCCAGGGCATTTTCACCATACCGCATCACCACAATACCACCGACGGTTTCGCCGGTACCGTTATCGTCGGCAATGCCGCGCCTGAGTTCCGGCCCGATTTTAATCACGGCAACATTGCGCAACAAAATCGGTGTCCCCCGCTGGTCGACGTCGAGGGGAATGTTGTTGAGGTCATCAACGCTCTTTATATAGCCCAGTCCCCGGACCATAAACTCGGTTTCTCCCATCTCTACCAATTTGCCGCCCACATCATTATTGCTGCGCTGAACAGCCATTTTGATCTTTTGGAGGGGAATGTTGTATGCGATCAGCTTGTTGGGATCGACGATTACCTGGTACTGCTTTACATATCCGCCGATGGATGCGACCTCGGCCACTCCGGGAACACCGGCAAGTTCATAACGTAAAAACCAATCCTGAATGGAACGCAGCTGGGCAAGATCGTGTCGATCACTCTCCAGCGTATATTCGTAGACCCATCCCACACCGGTGGCATCCGGTCCCAAAGAAGGGGTTACGCCTCTCGGAAGGCGTCCGGATACATAGTTCAGGTACTCCATAACGCGGCTACGGGCCCAATACAGGTCGGTACCATCTTCAAAAATGATATAAACAAACGAAATACCGAAAAATGAATAGCCGCGGACCACTTTGGCAAACGGGACTGAAAGCATGGCCGTTGTGAGCGGATAGGTAACCTGGTCTTCCACGACCTGGGGTGCCTGTCCCTGATATTCGGTAAAAATGACTACCTGTGCATCAGAAAGATCCGGTATGGCATCCAGAGGCGTTTTCAACATCGCATGGGTGCCGGCCGCAATCACAAACACGGTCATCAGGATGACAAGAAACTTGTTTTTTATGGATAACTCTATGATTCTTTCTATCATTTCAGGTTTCTCTTTCTGATCTTAAGATTTATAAAAATCAATCCAGGCATATCAACAGGCTTATAACTTACTAATGTTGATGCGTTTTCGAAGTTTCAGTCATCTCGTCCATCTTCATATCTGACATGTCAAGATCGTTCGCTTCCATCTTCATGGGTTCAGCAGAAGCCGGCGTTGAACTTTGCTGCTGAACTTCCAGCATTTTTTGAATGGCCTCGCTAAGACGGCTTTCAGAATCGAGCATGAACTGAGCGGAAATCACGATCTGTTCATTTTCTTTCAGGCCTTCTAATACCTGAAACTCATTATCATTGCCTTCTATCCCAAGCTTGATCTCGCGGGGCTGGAATTTGCCCTTGCCCAGCGCTACAAAAACAATCTTGCGAATGCCGCTGTCAATGACCGCTTCCTGGGGAATAACCAGGCTATCTTTAGCAACGGCGGACTCCAGACTTACATTGGCGTACATATTCGGCTTGAGATGAAAATCGGGA
>CAZDAB010000316.1:1762-4442 GCA_964502855.1 uncultured Desulfobacteraceae bacterium
GGCGGACTCCAGACTTACATTGGCGTACATATTCGGCTTGAGATGAAAATCGGGATTGGGAAATTCCAATCTGAGTGTAGCCGTACGGGTTTTGGCCGTAAGAAACGGATAAACGTACAGGACTTTACCGGCAAAGATTTTGCCCGGGATGTAGGAAAGTTCCATCTTTGCAGGCATTCCATTTCGAACCCAGGGAAGCTCGTACTCATAAATGTCCACATCTACCCACACCTTTGAAAGATCCGCGATTTCATACTGGTGTTCGCCCGCTTTTACATAGTGACCCTGAAACGCGTTCTTCTTGATGACCACACCCCTTGCCGGCGAATATATGGTTAGGGTCTTCTTGACGTTACCGGTATTTTCGATGCGCTTTATCTGCTTTTCGCTCAGATCCCAGTACATCAGCCGGGTGCGGGAGGCCTTTAACAAGCGCCGGGCCCCTTCACGGACGCTGTCGTAAGGACTTTCTTTCAGACTTGCGTTATGCTGCAGGGCCAAAAGATATTCCTCCTGGGCAGTTACCAGTTCGGGACTGTAAATATCAAAAAGCGGTTGGCCTTTTTTCACCGTTTCACCGACAAAATTCACATACAGTTTTTCTATCCAGCCGTTGAACTTGGTGTTAACCGTATAAATCCGGGTCTCATCGTAGGTGATGTTGCTGAATGTTCGAATGTTTTTGACCAGAGGTTTGCGTTTTACCTGTCCCAGACGAACGCCCATATTTTGAACCGTCACCGGATCGATACGGATGGTCGAAGCCGGCTCTTTTTCTTCACCTTTTTCCTCGTAAACCGGCACCAGATCCATTCCCATGGGAGATTTCCCCGGTTGGTTTCGAATATACGTCGGATCCATAGGCGCCGCCCAGTATTTGATCTTTTTACCGGTTTTCGGATCAATCATTCCCGCTTTCAATCCATTTTCCGAAGCCAAGGCTTCTGTAACCGAAAGGTTCGGTTTCCCGGTGGAATTTGTGTCGAAACCCGTACAGGTGATCCATACGGTCAACACACCGATCAAGCCAAAGCCTGCGATAAGGGTTGATCTTTTGATAAATCCTTTCATGATGTTTTCTCCTCTTGCCGATGAAATACATGATCGCCAAGTTCTTGCGATAAAAGCGGTGCACCCAGTACCTCTTCAAGTTCTGCACGCTTTTCATAGAGAATGAACAGATAGTTTTCCGCTCGGAGCTCGAAGCGAAGCAACTGAATTTGAGCATTGATCGTGGTGTTAAAATTCACCTTGCCAACCTCGTATGCGGTTAGAGAAGATCGTGCCCACTGATTTGCCTGAACGATCAGAGCATCCGTAATGAGTTTATAATTCTTCTGGATGTTTCGGATATCGGTTACCAGGGCGTCTATTTTGTGAGGAAGACTGTTTATCAGATTTTGATAAGACTGTAAGGCGGCCTGATGACTCAATTTGTTTGCTTCCAGTTTTTTGTCTTGCCTGGTTTTCTGCCAGAGGGGAATATTTACGACAACAGAGGCTGAAAAAAAGTCCGGCAAATTCCGGCCGTTCAAGTCTTCTTCACGCTGGCCGTAAGCCACTGTGAAATCCATATCCGGCCAATAGTCCTTTTGGGCCAGCTCAATCTCCACATTGGCCTGATCGACTTCAGCCTGTTTGACTTTCAGCCAGGGATTCATCGTCAAAGAACGGGTTTGCAATTCCTTTTTTTCCAGTTCCAAATCAGGATATGGCAAGTTTTCAGGCGGTACGACAGGGATGAAATTTCCCCGATTGAGCAGGGCGTTGATCCGATCTTCGAGGGTGCGGTACTTATTCCCCAAAGTAATCTGTTCATCCAAAAGTTTGCTCATTTCTACTTGGGCCTGCAGAACATCTTGTTGGAGACCCTGACCTGTTGCATATTTCGTCTCCGATACCCTGATCAACTGGTCCAACATTCCAATGAGTCTCTCATTGATTTTTTGACTGCCGGCAACAAAACCCAATTCGTAGTAGGCCGTCGCGACTTGTCGGGCGAGTTCCAGCCGCTTCGCTTTTAAAATCGCCTCCTGACGGATCGCTTTCATTGCCGCCTGTTGGGATCGGAGACTCAATTTACCGAACCACGGTATTTTCTGGGCGATAAAAAGCTGCTTCTGGGTCATGGGCTCCTGGCTAAAACTGAATGTATCGGTCGGAAGATTCAGCAACCCGATGCCGATTCGAGGATCATTCAATGAACCCGAAAACGAGACCTCTTCCATGAGGCCTTTCACCTGAGATTCCATACTTTTGATGTCTTGGTTATTGGCCAAACCTTCTTCAATAAGCCTGCCCAAAGATTGTGGTGCCCAGATGGAAGGGTCGGCAGATGATCCGTTAGAAGCGATGAAAGCAACCACTGCTGCTATCGACGTTAACCATATTAATTTGAGAAAAAACTGCTTCATGTCGTGCCTCCTGAAATTTCTATGGATAGGGCGCCCGGAGCAAGTCTTAAAATCATACAAATGGAATGCACCCCGGATGGGAGAAATCCGGGCGGTGTCGAGTAAGTTAGGTGCTCACTTGATAAGTCCGCTTTAAAAGGACTCATTTTATTCAAAAAGCTTTTTGTACCCTCTATAGCCTTCTTTCCCTAGATCTTCTTTTGGTATAAATCGGAGGGCTGCAGAGTTTATGCAAAAACGAAGTCCTGTGGGTTCAGGTCCGTCCG
>CAZDAB010000317.1:0-4418 GCA_964502855.1 uncultured Desulfobacteraceae bacterium
CATCAAAAAATGCCAATCTAATTGCGCCTAACTTTGCATCTTACTGCGGGGTTCAGGCTAATCAGCCGCGCGGAATTTTGCGTCGGCTGAATTAGTGAGGTTATGTTTGTTTTTCCATTCCAAGCCTAAAGGCTATTTCTTTGGTTCCACTCAGTCCACTATAAAATCCTTGACCGGCCACAATCCAGTTTGCTTTTAAATATTGTCCGAAAACAGCTTTAAAACCACGATCATTCCAGTTATTCATAGACTCAAAAGTGATCCAAGTTGGCGGAGGATTATCAAACAAATTCATATCTATAAAGCAATTCGCGCCATTAAAACCTTTTTTACTTCCTGCTGATTCAGCTAAATAAGCACGAGTGAAAGCAAAGTTAGCTTGCAGTGCTGGAACAAAACCGGCAATTGGACTAGATTTATAAGCCTCATTAACCGCATGTCTTTGCGTAATTATTTTGTTGGCCAGCCTTGAAAAGATACTGCGAAGGTGGATTGTTGAGCGCCTAGGGCGAGCGATTTTTGCCCTAGGACCTACTGAAATAACCATCCTCATCCCTGGATGGTTTGCTTTTTTTTCTACTCTATTTATTTTTTCAAATGCTTGAATTGATCTTTTTAAAAAATCAGCTGTAACTGAATTACTTTTATAGCTTAGGTCACAAAAGAATGCAACCCCATCATTGATTGGCATAGATCGAAATGACCGTGTAGCCTCTCCCATGGCTGTTTTTTGAAATGTCTTTAGTCTTCTAATCGCTCGTATCGTTTTTCTATCACTTGGATAAAATCTAGCTGATTCAATCATTGATCCATACCCCAACAAATCTCCCCAAGCGACACAAGCTAGCGCGAATTGATATCCTTTTCTGTTTACTCTTTTTGACATTTGTATTCCTATACATAACTTTGAAGATCAGGGGCGCCGCGTAGCGGCGTCCCTTGCATTGCTTTGGGATCATTCTTCGAATTCGCTGAAAAATGTATCCTGACTAGCGACATGGAAGCCTTGATTCACTCGTGTGTTTGGAACAAGGTATCCAAAGGGAATTTTGAAATGATGAGAAAGTGAACTGAAGGTTCGCCATTGGGGAGATTCTTCTGCGCAGCCGATGACAATGCCCTTTGGTTCAAGGCTCATGAATTCTTCATCGCCGCATTTGTTGATGACATCACCCGGCGCCTTGATAACCCGAATTTCACCCTCGATTTCCCAGCATGGTTCTTTTGATCTTAATACGCCGTTTTCAATTAGGTATTCTACCTTGTTCTGTGCATTCATGAATCCATCTCTCTCTATGACGGGGACACCCGTATATAAAACCTGGTATACCTTGTCAGTATCAATCTCTGATAGATCATAGGCAATAGCCACTCCATTGCCCCCGCCTCCATAATGGCCCCACATGAGGGGATGTGTAACAGTCTGTTTGCGGCAGAAACTTGCAAACCTGTGTTTCTTAATTTCCTCGTTTACTTCATATCTGGTTTTGAAGAATTCCGCGGATGGACCATTGCCCCATTCAATATCCAAATCACCTTGGTGATCAGAGGGTACATCAATCCACCGGCCTTCATTGACATCATTTATTTGGCTTGGTTTGGCCATGTATACGAGTGACTGAGACAGCATCTGTAGGATGTGCATCAATCCATCCCCGGTAAATGGCTTGAATTTCCAGACGATCATCGATTGGTCCTAGATTCCCAGTGATTATGCAGTTCTATTTATCATGTAAATTGTAATGATATGCAGAAAGCTTGCAAAATGTTACATTTTGAAATTTCAGATAACTTATTAATACATGGACTATTGCCGATGTTGTAATACCTAATCGGTATCCGCCAAAAGCGAAACCCCGCCTCTCTCTGTGAGAAACGGGGTTTCTTATACCATCATAAGCCATCTCTTTGTTAAAAGTTAAACTCAACTTTCGGGATTTAAATTAGGAGCAAATATATGGTTTAACAACCTGAAATAATGAAGAAAAAGGTTGAAAAGCCCAATCTTTCGATTTATAATGGATTCGACAAAATTCATAATAATATCAAAAAGAAAGGGCTCAAATGGACCATATCAAGAATGCTTCAAAATCGCAACCTAACATTCAAGTTCACAGTAAAATCGATAATTTTTTCGACCGATTCCGCATCGGTACTCTCTTGCACCAATGTGGAATTCGCAAACGCCACGGACACGGCGTTCGTTCTTTGATAAAAACCATTTTCACATTGCCTTTCGTAGGGAAGAACTTTTTTCGCGGAATCGTGATCAATGAAGATCTTCCCTTCGGTAAAGATGCGGCTTACGAACTACTTAAATGTTCCACCTATAACTGGCGCAGGCTACTTCTTTCTTTGGGATCTCTGCTTTTTGTCTTTTTCAATCAACTGACCAGTGAAGACCGAGAATCGGTGCTTATTGTAGATGACAGCCCTTATGATCGGTCGAGATCCAAAATGGTAGAACTTCTTACACGGATCTGGGACCATAGCACCAAACGCTATTTAAAAGGCTTTCGAATGCTTACCGTGTGTTGGTCAGACGGAACGAGCTGTCTGCCGCTGGATTTTTCACTGTTGTCTTCCAGCGATTCAAAAAAACGGATCCACGAAAGTAAAAAAGTTATGGATAAACGATGTTGCGCATACCAGCGCCGTAAAGAAGCTACCGTTAAAGCCACTGATAACCTTGTATCCATGGTCAAGCGGATAAAGGCTTCGGGAGTCCGCGCACGGTATATAGTTATGGACAGCTGGTTTACCATGCCGGCCACTGTTGCCAAACTCAGTAAGCATATAGGCGTTATCGGAATGGTGAAAAAAACGCCCAAGGTATTTTATGGCTATAACGGATATTGGTTGGACGTAATGGCTATTTACCGAAAACTGAAAAAACGCCGAGGGCGGGCCAAAATATTAGCCAGTACCACTGTTACGCTCAAAGACGGCCTTATTGTTAAACTGGTCTTTGTCCGGGATAGACGAAAGAAAGACTGGCTGGCCTTACTGTCAACCGATACTGAATTGGCTGATAATGAAATCGTACGCATTTATGGGAAACGCTGGGACATCGAAGTCTTTTTCAAAATGGCCAAACAGCACCTGAAACTGGCCAAGGAAATTCAATGTCGCGATTATGATGCGTTGATTGCTCATACGACTATTGTTTTCATGCGCTATATGTTCCTGGCTTATCAATGCAGGCTGGAAACTGATCAACGCACATTTGGTCAGCTGTTTTACGCCTGTTGCGACGAGGTCAGTGACATCTCGTTTGTTGAAGCACTTTACAGAATCTTGACGTTGGCCACTGAACGATTAAGAAAACTCGGCACTTTCTGTGAAAAAACGGCTATGGCCTTTTTCGATTCAGTCATGGAAGCATCTTTGCAATGCGTTGGTTTGTCAAAGAACAATTTTTCTGCTGTTTCGGGTTAATCCCGAAAGTTGAGGTTAAAGCAAATATCTTGAATTGTTTTATTATTTCACAGAATTATCCTAATATGTCAAGAAAATTAAAAAACAGCACATTGTAGCAGGAAAAACTATGCTAAAAAATCTTTTCAATTCCGCGTGATCTCCAATTCTGACCTCATATGAGGCTTGTAATTGTGATTCTCTTACTTGTTAAGTACGTCATTAAGCGCCTTGAACACAACTGAGACATTATCTTTAGGATCCCCATCGATATGTTTGGCTATATTTTTAGATGCTTTCTTCAGTCTGTATATCCAGTGCAGCCATATCACGATTATACCGATTACAAACAGCAATGAAAGAATACTCTCATAAAAACTGCTTTTAATCGGATCCGAATATGGATATCCAGCAAAACAAACTGAACTCATAAAAAGAACAATGAGTCCGGAAGCAATTATCCTATTAATAATCTTCATCATTTATTATCCTTTTTTCCCGGAATTCTTTTTCTTAGACAGTTCTGCAATGCCTATGCCCGCCTTCTCTATAAAGTTAAATGTGTAATGGTTATACGCGAGACAGATGACGATAAACACAACAATTGCAATCGCACCCATTATGTATTCGATATCCATGTTGTCCTCCCACGACTTATCAATAATATATGAATGATATCAGTATATTGTATACATAAATATTAAAGAATATCGGGATTATAATACAAATTCCTCGGTCTGTTTTTTCAGATTAACACGCGTTGGCGGATCGTTTCCCGTATGTTGCGGCGGCCGTCTATAATGCCGTGAATAATAACCACTTTGCCGAGGATCTGATAGATGATTCGATAATTTTTAATGACAATTTGACGGCATAACATTTCGCTGAGACCTTCAAGTTCAGATGGGACGTGGCCACGCTCGCGGTTTCGTGACAAGCTGTCACAAGCCTCAGAGAGCGTTTCTAATAACTGCTTGGCCGTTTCAGGTCTTCTATCGGTT
>CAZDAB010000318.1:0-4415 GCA_964502855.1 uncultured Desulfobacteraceae bacterium
TGACGTCTATTCCTCAAGTAACTGAAGCATGGAAGGATCAAGAACTGGCAAAAAAATGGAAAAGAATCCTTAGCGTTCGCGGCGATGTCACAAAGGCCCTTGAGGAAGCCAGAGTTAGAAAGCTGATCGGGCATTCCCTGGATGCCGTTGTTACCCTTTACACAGATAATGATCTGTATGATAACCTCTACCCCTATGAAAATGAATTAAGCACCATATTTATTGTTTCCGGAGCATCCCTGGTTAAGGGGGGGAATCCTGCCGGCGCTTTTGAAAGCCGGGACATCGACAACCTATCGATTTTAGTTGAACCGGCAACCGGTGACAAGTGCGAACGGTGCTGGATATATAACGTTCCTATTGGAACAAGTTCAGAACATCCAACCATTTGCAGCCGGTGTTTAAACAGCCTCAAGGAATTGAAGATTGAAGATTGACGATTTTATTATTCCCTGAAAAACTTGGTCCTTTGGGCCGGGTGAGAGTTTTACGGCTTTGCCTGAAGAATCGCTGCAAGAGTTTGAAGTGAACTAAATCCGCCAAAGTACGGTGGCGGATAAAGTTTAAAGTGAGCTAAAGTTAAGGGATTCCGTCAATTATATAAAATCAGCGGAGCGGAGCGACACCATAACTTTAGGCATTTTAGATCACTTTAGACACTTTTAACTTGTACGGCTTCAACTAAAACAGCTCCTTTCAGGGGCAAACCAAAACCTGGTCCTTTGGGCCAGGATTCTTTACATAAGGAATATATAAAGGTGTGTTCGAGTTTCTCCGGTTCCGAGGGGGCTGCTATTACGCATAATAAATACCTAAAGCTTGCCGTCATCGCCGGTTTGGTCATTATTTTTGATCAGATAACAAAGGCCGTAATCCAGAACACGGTTCCGCTTTACCACTCAATTACGGTCATTCCCGGTTTCTTCAGCATTACTCATATTCATAATCCGGGCGGCGCCTTCGGATTCATGGCCAATAAAAACTCTGGTCTGCGCAACTTGATTTTTCTTTTTATTTCATCATTGGCCGTCTGTCTATTATTCTATTTCTATAAAAAAACACCTCAGAAATATTCCCTGCTTTCCGCGTGTTTTGCGCTCATTCTGGGAGGTGCCCTAGGCAACCTGATCGACAGGATTCGGTTTGGAAAAGTCGTTGACTTTTTAGACTGTTACATCGGAAACTATCACTGGCCTGCGTTTAATGTGGCGGACAGTGCAATTACTGTGGGAATTGGCATTTATGTGTTTCATGTTATCTTAAAAAAAATGCCGGAGTGATTTACATTTTATTGTCCCGTGGCGCATCATTTTCCTCATTGAATACACCAGAACTTATTGAGAAGTCAACGTGTTACGAAATTTTCAATTTTCAATCGTCAATTTTCAATCGTAACTTATGTCCGAAATAAATTACACAGAGCTTAACAATTATTTAAAAGACCGGAAAGCCGGTGATTTTGCACCGGTGTATCTTATCTACGGCCAGGAGCTGCTCTATAAAAATTCACTTGATGCCCTTGTCCGTGCATTGATTCCTGAGAGTCAAAGAAGCCTTGGTTATGAACCGGTTGAGGGCATAAATGAAAAAATTAAAGAAGCCATCGAGCGGTCAAACACATATTCGCTTTTGTCGGGCACGAAGGTTGTTGCCATTTGTGATTCTAAAATATTTTATTCAAAACAGGATCAAGGGAGACTTCTTGAAAAGGCGAAACAGGCATATGATGCGGATGATATTAAAAAGGCTGCAACATATTTGCTAAGTCTCCTAAGTTTGTTAAATCTTTCATACGATGATGTGAGCAAGGCAAATAGAAACAAAACAATGACACTGGATATTGACCGTTTCGGTGATGACCAGTGGATTGATAAAATCGTGACGTTTTGCATAGAAAACAGCCTTGCCATCGCTTCTCAAGAAGATAATGCCGCTCTTTTGCAAAACGCCGTAGAAAAAGGATTTCCCAAAGGAAACCATCTTATCATTACCACAGATATGGCGGATAAGCGCCGGAAGCTTTTTAAAACCATCCGGGAACAGGGGATGATTATCGATTGTTCCGTCCCCACAGGGGATCGCCGGGCGGACAGGATGGCCCAGGAAGCGGTTCTTTCGGAAAGGATGAATGAAATCCTTGGTCAATTCGGAAAGAAAATAGACAAGAATGCATACCTGGCCCTGTATGAAATGACCGGTTTCGATCTCCGAACATTTTCAAATAACCTTCAGAAGTTAATCAGTTATGTGGGAGATAGAAAAAATATAACGACCGATGATATCGAGTCTGTTTTAAAGCGCACAAAAAAGGACCCCATATATGATTTAACAAATGCCGTTTCAGAAAGAGATATGGATAAATCGCTCTTTTTTCTGGATACGCTTCTTGCCGATGATCTTCATCCGCTTCAGGTTCTTGCTGCAATAACAAACCAGATTCGGAGGCTGCTGCTGGTCAAGGATTTTGTTAAAAGTTCCCATGGCCGGGAATGGCATGGCCACATTCCGTTCCATGAATTTAAAAGCAGGATTATGCCCGCCATCCAGGCTTATGACGGTGCTCTTCTGGGACAGTTAGAAACGTGGGACCGAATGCTTTCAAAACACACGGGAGAAGATAATCAACCATCAAAAAACAAGGATAAAAAAAAGAAAACCGGGCCGGATACAGATCTTGTTATTGCTAAAAATCCTAAAAATCCTTATCCCGTTTATCAGATGCTCCTGAAGTCTGAACGGTTTACCACGGACGAACTTATTGCCATTCTTGAGTCACTGGGTCAAACGGATTTGCGCCTTAAATCCACGGGGCAGAAGCCAAGATTAATATTGGAAAAATTGATATTATTTATTTGCCAAGAGAAAAATAACGTGAACTCAGGGTAAACGCATTTGAATTCCAATGTAAGGAGAACGCTCCGCGACGGTGTGTCTCTCTGACCAACCGACTGAAACTTGTGCTCAAGCACCCGTAAGCCCGAGCCGTAAGCTCTGCAAGGAGGAGGCCGGTGCGTTCGGATAAAGGTTTTTAAAATGGGGTTTATAAAGGAACAACAGAAACGGCTGGCCATACGGTTTTTAAGCTGGCAGTACGAGAAAAAAAATCTGCCCATGCCTTCCCGGGTAGAACTTGAAAGACATGCTTCCGGGATCGTTGAAGATGCCCATCGCATTGCCCGGGAAAGGGGGCGCAATGTCATGTCAATCATAAAGGAAATGATTGCCGATCTAAAACCATAAAATTCGGCATCCGTTATAATTGCCACCTGCCTTGATCTTGAACAAAAATCCTCATTTATGGATGGACACTATTTGATTTCGATATGTTTTAGGCTCTGGTAGAGATTTCTGGCGCGATAAGAACTGCGAACCAGCGGCCCGCTGGCAACTTCGGAAAACCCCATTTTAAGAGCGGCCTTCTTCCAGTCATCAAATTCTTCAGGGGGGACAAAGCGTTCAACTTTCAGGTGTTTCTTTGTGGGCTGAAGATATTGGCCAAGCGTCAGGATGTTGCATCCTGAGTCGAGAAGGTCCTTGAGGGTATTTTCGACTTCTTCAGGAAATTCTCCGAGTCCGAGCATGAGACCCGATTTCGTGAGGATGGAACCGTGGTAACGCGTGGCGCGCTTTAGCAGTAAAAGGGAGCGACCATAGTCAGCTTCCGGTCGAACCCGAGGATAAAGACGCGGAACAGTTTCAAGATTATGGTTCAAAACATGGGGATGAGCCTCCAGAACCGTCTGAAGGGCATCTTTGTTCCCTTGAAAATCCGGGATCAAAATTTCCATAAGCGTATCGGGCATTCTCTCGCGGATTTCTTTTATTGTTTTTGCAAAAAGACCGGCCCCGCCGTCAGCCAGATCGTCCCGGGTAACGGAAGTGATGACCACATAGCGTAATCCCAGGCTTTTTACGGCTTCGGCCACCCTGGCCGGTTCTCCGGAATCGGGCGGCCCTGACGGCCGTCCGTGGACGACGTTGCAGAATCGGCAGTTACGGGTGCAACAGGGACCCATAATCAAGAAGGTTGCCGTCTGTCGGGAAAAGCATTCCCAGAGGTTGGGGCATCGCGCTTCCTGGCAAACCGTGTGAAGCCGGCCTTTATTGAGCAGAGCCCTTACTTTTTCATAGGTGGGTCCTGTTGGAAGACGCCGTTTTAGCCAGAGGGGTTTTGCTGTCCGCTGTTTATGTGTCTGATTTTGATTCATCTATCTTCAATTTCTCAAGGCGTGTCATCATCAGAGCAACTCCGAAGACCACTTCCAGATGGTGCTTTATCCTCTCGCGTACCCGCTTCATGGATATGTTACGAGAAAGCTCGCGCTCCATAGAGGTTATCCCGGTGTTCCGTAAACCGCAAGGATTTATCCACTGGAAAGGTTCCAGTGAGGGGTTGACGTTTAATGCCATGCCAT
>CAZDAB010000319.1:0-4410 GCA_964502855.1 uncultured Desulfobacteraceae bacterium
GGTTGATGCAATGCTCTTAGCCGCATGACGGCACAAAACTTTGGACTGTTGAGCTCATATCGAAAACTTGAATAATGATACAAAATATGAATCGAATTGTCAACCTGAAGATTTTATCCAAAGTTGCAAAATTTACAGTAATTTTGAGCGAAAATCACCCATCTGCCCGAGAAGGGATTTTCTTAATATAACAGTAAGCTTCTGCCGGATAATCAGGGTCTGTCAGGTAGTAATCCGCCGCTGGGCCCATATGAATCACCATAGGTTGGAAAGATACATATGGGTGGGTATTGGTTTTAATCGCTATATTATGGTCAGTCTAAAAAATTGAAAATGCCTGACTCAGTGCCACACCTTCAATTACCGAAAAGTGAAAGTTTTTAACCAAAATCAAATTTGGTTACATAACTGCCATGAGGTGAAATCTGCTAACTTGACACATATCAAATTCGACCTGTGAATATCAAGTCCAGATCGTTTTTCAGATATAATTCCTGATCTCAGTTCTGGTATTTACTATGATCTATTAAGATAAAACCTAACAAATTCTAATTTGTCAAATCCTTTGATCGCTTATGGGACTCCCAGGATATGAGCCGGCCGTTAATCCTTGGATATGTCTGACTTTCATGATATTTTAATGTGTTTACTGATTTTTCGGACCTACCTTAGTTTGAAATTAAGGATTGACACGAAGTTTCTCTTTATCCGTACTTGATTTTTTTTGAACCTGTAGTCTATTGCAAAGATCAAAGGTTCACCAAATCGAGATGTGTTGAAGTTAACACACGGTTTGAAACAAGTCTAATTCGCGTGGTCTCCATTACATATAACCTTATCGACCTTTTTCTGCTTTTTGATCATATCACGAATTGCTATCTGTCTAAATAAAACGGTTCTTGACAAATGTCTTATCGATCCGTATATTTCGATATATGGCGAAATAACGCATAGACAAGGAGAGTCGGCTATGTTTGCATTTATGATGATCACCAAAGCCCTTTCTGATGAAAACCGAGTTCGTATTCTACTGGCACTAAACCGACGAGAACTGTGCGTGTGCCAGATTATTGAACTGTTAGGGCTGGCACCTTCAACAGTTTCCAAACACATGTCCATTCTTGCCAATGCCAGACTGGTTGAAAGCCGACAGGAAGGTCGTTGGCGGTATTACCGTCTGGCTGGCGATGAAGCACCAGATGAGGTGCGGGAAGCTACTGCTTGGACTTTCAGATCACTTTCGAAAACTCCACGAATCCAGCAGGATGCCGAACGTTTAAAGGAAATTTTAAAGCTTGACCCAGAGGTCTTGTGCAAGACTTAAAATAGAATAAGATCAACGATTAAAAGTAATAACGCTGGAAGAGAACAACTGTCGAACAATTTAGGTCAGTTTCATTTTGATTTTTATTTGCTGAGAGGAGAAAATTATTGATGGGGAATGCCGTTGTTTCGAACAATGATCGTAAAATGACCAGTATTTTTGAGCGATTCTTGTCTCTATGGGTGGTGCTGTGCATTGTTGCCGGTATCCTTCTCGGGAAAATCTCCCCCGGCGTGGCACAATACCTCGATGGTCTGGCCATCTATGTCAAAGGAGCGCCGGTGGTGTCAATTCCAATCGCAATCTGTCTCTTTTTCATGATGTATCCCATCATGGTCAAAATCGATTTCGGCGAAGTCATTAAGGCAGGCAAGAGCGGAAAACCAGTGTTTTTGACCCTGTTCGTCAACTGGTGCATCAAGCCGTTTACCATGTACGCCATTGCCCTCTTTTTTTTGGGAACACTTTTTTACGGCTTTATAGGACCCGATGCTGTGGACTTGGTCAAGATTCCTTTCGGTCTCGATCTTCCGGTGGGTGGGACCCATGGAGCAGGTACAGTGGTGATGGCCGGCGGAATCAAAATGCTTGAAGTTCCTCTTTGGCGCAGCTATCTGGCGGGTTGCATATTGCTGGGGATTGCGCCGTGTACCGCAATGGTGTTAGTTTGGGGCTATCTGGCACGAGGCAATGACGGTCTGACATTGGTAATGGTGGCCATCAACTCATTGACCATGCTCGTGCTTTATGCTGTTCTGGGTGGTTTTTTATTGGGTGTAGGGCGGTTACCGGTACCCTGGCAGGCGTTGCTGCTTTCCATCGGCATTTACGTAGCTTTGCCTTTGGTGGCGGGTTATTTTTCACGCAAGTGGATCATCTCCGCAAAAGGTAAAACATGGTTTAAGGAAAAATTTTTGCACGTTCTTACTCCCGTTACGATTGTCGCGCTGCTCATCACACTTGTACTTCTGTTTTCCTTTAAAGGTGAAGTAATCATCAGCAACCCGCTGACCATCCTGTGGATCGCGGTTCCACTTTTCATTCAGACCATGTTCATATTTTGGCTTGGCTATGGTTTGGCACGGCTGCTGAAACTCCGCTACGTAGATGCAGCACCGGCGGCCATGATCGGCGCTTCCAATCATTTTGAAGTGGCCATTGCGACGTCAACCATGCTCTTCGGACTGTCGTCCGGAGCAGCCTTGGCTACGGTAGTGGGTGTGCTCATTGAAGTCCCGGTGATGCTCATGCTCGTAAAAATCTGTTTGAAGACTCCCCACTGGTTTATAAGGGAAGAGGTGCGAGCAGTAACAGCCAAACAGGCAACCGGATAACTACCCGCAGATCGATGTACTATAAAAATTTTGATATCATTTGTTAAGCCTATAAAAAACGATTTAGGAGTTAAAAATATTATGGAAAACGAAAAAATATTCAAGATCCTTTTTCTTTGCACAGGTAATTCATGCCGCAGCCAGATGGCAGAAGGTTTTACTCGACATTTACTAAAAGATCAGATCGACGCTTATTCGGCGGGTGTAGATCCAAAGGGAATCGATCCACGGACCATAACAGCTATGGCGGAAGTCGGCATCGACATTTCAGGTCAACAATCTAAATCTACTGGTGATATCAAAGACATGCAGTTTGATTTTGTGATTACACTCTGCGATAATGCCCAAAAGACATGTCCGACCTTTCCGGCCAAGACCAGCGTGGTTCACATGGGTTTTGACGATCCTCCAAAACTGGCTGAAAACAGCAAGAACGAAATAGAGGCTCTAAAACATTACCGTCGCGTCCGGGATGAAATAAAGGTTTTTGTGAAAAAATTGCCGGAGATTTTAAAGCAAAAAAAGGAAGATGTGGTATTCGATCAAGCCCGATTTGTTGCCGGACTCAATTCGGTTTTAAGACAAATGCCAGGATATCTAAAAAAAACAAAAAAATCATAACCGGCAAACTTGCTATAACCTGAGTTGATCGATTTTTTGCGAAGAGATGTGCTGAGATCTTGATGCATAAGGGTTCGCGAAAACCGAAGGCATACCCGTGGATATGTCGAGGATTTTCGCGGATCCTTGATGCGCAAGAGATCGGTGCAGATCGAGTAAAAAATCGCTCAATTCAGGTATAAGTATTCTCCAATTTTTTTACACACCAAATTGTTGTTATATATTCAATTCCAGGAAGACAGACGAAAATGCGATATCCATTCCAAAGATGAAAATATCGTCCACCTCAAAAACCGATGATAATCTGACTGATCTAATCGCTTGAATGTTTGCTTTTCGTTTATCTTGGGTTGATTTAAGTTGTGTTTAAGAGTATTTAATTTGATATGAAACAACAGGCGAACATTTCTATTGTTGAAGGGATCATGACCGAATTTTCGGATTCAACCGGTCTTTCAACCGTTGAACAGTCCCCACGGAGATATCTCTGGACGGATGCTTTTGCCGTTTGCAACTTTCTTGAGCTTTATCAGCGGACAGGGGATGAAAACTGGCAGAATTTAGCCCTGCGCTTGGTGGATCAGGTTCATTACATACTTGCGCGACATCGTGAAGACGACCCGCGTACCGGCTGGATCAGCGGCCTTACCGAGGAAGAAGGCAGAAAGCATCCGACAATCGGCGGATTGCGAATCGGTAAGCAGATGAACGAACGTAAGCCCGATGACCCCTACGACGACCATCTGGAATGGGATCGAGACGGGCAATACTATCATTATTTGACCAAATGGATGCATGCTCTCAACAGAGTGAGCCGGTCCACTGGAAACCCAATATTCAACCTCTGGGCCATAGAGCTTGCTAAAGCCGCCCATACCGGCTTTGTCCATGTTTTAAAGTCCGGATCGAAAGGGATGTACTGGAAGATGAGTATTGATCTTTCCTATCCTTTGGTACCCTCCATGGGGCATCATGATCCACTGGACGGTTTAATCACTTACAATCAGATTCAGGCGACGGCGGTTGAGCTTTTTAATGCATCCGGGCCGGACCTGAATTCAGAAATCGCCGATATTGAGCTTACATTTCGCTTGTTAAGCTGTCGAGTTTGACAATTTAAAAATCTATGAA
>CAZDAB010000320.1:0-4387 GCA_964502855.1 uncultured Desulfobacteraceae bacterium
AATGGAACAATACCTTCGCCGGCCAAGATTTTCATCTGTACCGCAGGAGAGACATTGTCTTTTTATCCTATGATCCGAACAGAATATGTTTTTTTGTACAGAACGTTTCATAAAAAATACAGTATATTGCGAGAGCTATTTTTTAATGTATCCCCACTTAACCAGACGTTGATAGGCATATTTCGCTTTTTCGCCCTGGTCAACAATTTGAAGATATCTATTGTACTCATTCGCCGATTTCTTGATCTGGTCCATCCCTTCCAAAGACAATCCCTTAAAAAAAATAATGTTAGGATTACCTGACAGTAATTTTTCATAATATTTAAATTCTTCATACGCCGAGGCGTAATCTTTTTGATTGATTTTGGCAAATCCGGAAAGATAATATGCCTGCCCCTCCTGTGGATAGACAGTTTTTGCTTTTTCTGCAAAGGATTCGGCTTTTGCATAATGTTTCTGGGCCAGCTGGCATTTTGACATCATGACAAGTCCGGTATAATCATTAGGAGTTTGCCTCAAGGCTTTTGAAAAATGGATTTCAGCTTCGGCATATTTATCCTTATCCATTAAGCTTTCGCCTTTTTGTAAGGCTTCGATGGTTAATTTAATTTCCCGCAGTTTCGCCGTATGGTCCATGTAGCGATCTCGGTATAGGGGAAAGCTCCGCGAAGACCGGTATTGCGTACGCACGGCTTCCACAGCAGTACGATAACGCTCATCACTCATGGGATGTGTCGCAAACATTAATTCGATAGCATTGGGTTTGTTTTTGGACATACGTCTCAGCATATCCATCAGCCCCACAAATTCATTTGAGTTATATCCGGCTCGGACCATATATTCCAAACCCGAGGCATCGGCCTCACGTTCGTTGTCTCTGCTGTAGGATGCGAGGAGCGCTCCGGCGCCAACCATTCCCAGTTGTGATGCCAGCCTGCCAAAGCCGGAGCTTTTTGTTCCTGCATATGTGGCAACACCGCCGACAAAAAGATTGGTTAAAACACTTTTAGACATCTGTTCAGCAGTATGGCGACGGTTCACATGGCCGAGTTCATGGCCCAGCAGGGCAGCAAGTTGTGCTTCGTTTTCAAGGGCAAGAAGAATTCCCCGGGTTACGGCAATACTTCCCCCGGGAAAGGCATAGGCATTCACATACGTCGCGTTCACGCCTCGGAACGAATACGGCATATGGGGACGATGGGTTCGGGCGGCTATGTTTTTACCGGTTCGATCGATATAATTATTCAGGGATGTATCCTGCAGAGAGCCGTAGTCCGAAGAAAATTGATGGGGTGAATGTTGTTTGTCGATCTCAATTTCCTGGGCCTCCGATACCATCATGAATTGAGATTTGCCGGTAACCGGGTTTGCTGCACACCCGACCATAAAACCTGCTGCGGACATTGAAGAAATCCATAAAAATTCTCTACGGGTTATACCATATTCGGTGCTGCTTTGTATTCGTTTACTTTGCATTTTTGTTTCCTTTGGATGAATGTAACCTACTTAGTGTCCATCCATAAATGGTCTTTTTGCCCAATCTCTGCGTTATGTTCAAAAAATAATCCTCGGAATATTAAACATATGCCTGTGGTTATTTTTTTCACATGCCTTGATCTTGAACAAAAATCCTCATTTATGGATGGACACTACTTAATACCTTTTTCTTTTTTAATCACTTCATAGGCTGACTGGATTTCACGGAATTTATCACTGGCAAATTTTGCAAATTCTTCAGGCAACCCCTTTGATGCGATCTTGTCAGGGTGATAATCAGACACGAGCTTTCGGTATTGTTTCTTTATATGCTCATTTGAGTCGTTTCTGTCACATCCAAGGACGGCATAATATTTCTCAACATCCTGGATATATTTTGATTTCAGTTTCCTGTATTTTTCATCGTTGAAATTAAATATCCTCACAGCGGACAGGATAAGCTTTTCTTCGTTTGGGTTCAGCGTGCCGTCAGCTACAGATACTCTGAGTAATATATCTATCATAAGGTCGAGCATTTGGTACTGAGATCTAAATTGGTTGTAAAACTGGCTGGCAAAAGCATTAAAGTTATCCGGAGAATCAATGGCAGTATGAAAAATGTTTGTAGCCAGTCTTTTGCTCTCAGGGTTTAGGTTCAAGTCGTATACCATAAAATTTTCAACGGCATCTATTTCTTCTTTTGATACCCGGCCGTCTGCTTTGGCAAGCTTTGCGAGCATGGAAAACGCTGCAACGAAAAAGGTGAACTGGGCCTCTTCACCGGCTGAAAGACGGGCCCGTTCGGTTGTGTAGTAGGTTTGACCGCCGGTATCAAACGCATGTCCAAGCGCAGCACCGGCAATTGCACCCAAGGGGCCGGCCATAGCAAATCCTATTGTTCCTCCGATTACCTTTCCGAGAAAACCCATAAATTTTTCCTTTTTATTTCCTTAAGAAGCAACCTTAATATCCCATTGAATCTGTTCTAAGAATTTTAATGAACGGGGATAATGCCTCCTTGTGTTCAAATAGCATATTTTTGTAATGTTTCCAAACCTGAAATTATGACATGAAATGAAAACTTTCTTTGGTTACTGTTCGTGAGATTTCTGCTTGGCAGGCACGGCCAAGCTAAGATAGTTGTCGTTTTCTTCGAACATCAGCTTTTTGTCAACCATCATCTTTAAAAAAGGCTCGATCCTGTCTGCAGCTACTGACGGGAAACGGGCAAAAATTCTTTTTAAAGAACGATGCTGCTGGCAAAAAAGATAAATTGCCCGGGACGTTCCCTCCAGGCGGTGTGTCAGGGGTTGGCCGTTGAGTCTTTTCTGGCGAATGATTAGAAAGTTTCTGCCGTCACGAAAGCTCAAGATGTTCTCATGTGTTGGATTCCGATGGAGTTCGCCATATACCTTTTTCCAGGCTTTCAGCTTTTTTTTGACCGGTTGCCAGAGTTTTCTCTGATGCTCGAGGTCGCCTCGATAGGATTGAATGATAAACCGCATGGCTTTAAAAACATCCGGTGGAAATATGGCGGCGTAATTACGGTGGTTGAAAACAGATCTGAGTCCGAAGTTTTCAGGGGCTTGCCATACCGGGCTCCCCAGGCCGAGCCAGAAGTAAACTATCTTTAACGGACGAAACCACAGAACAAAATCCAGGTTCCGAAGTGTCTCAATTACATCCTCCTGGTCGCTGCCCGGGAAATGGAGTATCAGATTTGATGAATTTGTAATGCCCGTCATTTCGCAATGTTTCATGATTTCAATATTCTGGATTGTCGTGGTTCCCTTATTGAGTTTCTTAAGGAGCCGTGTGCTTAGTGCTTCTATACCGATTTGGACCTCTTGCATTCCGGCGGTCTGCATAGCGTTCAATACGCTCCCTGGAGTGGTGGCCCTGAGTTCTCCGAACAGGCGAAAATCCTTTCTCAGTTTTGCTATGCGATTAAAAATATCACGGGATGTTTTCAAAGGGAGAAGGTTGTCCATAAAGGCTACGGAAAGTGTTCTGTACTTCGTGGTCAGATGATCAATCTCCGAAACCGCCTGGGCCGGTGTTTTTGATCGATAACCGTCCCACTGGAGGTTGAGATTACAAAAGGCACATCCTGTAGATTTGCCGCTTTCTTGTTTGCGCTGCCACCAGCAACCTCTTGAGATTTCCATGGGAAGGGTTGGAAAGAAAGTTTTCTCCGGTCCGAAAGAGTGCAGCAATTCAAAATAGTCGTCGTAATCCGGAGGAACAAGAGCGGACAACTCATTCATCTGATGAAACTCGGCCGGTGTTTTTTTTTCAGCGGATTCCGGTGTGATAATTCCCTTAACCGGAGGCATCACTTTACACCGCGGATCTTTGAGATAAGCAATCAATCGGCTCAGAGGAAGTTCGCCTTCACCGTTGACGGCCACATTAATTTCGGGAAATATTTTAAACAGGTGACCTGTGGTATCACCGGTAAACATGGACCCGCCCACAACAATAAAAAGATTCGGGAATTGCCTTTTGATTTGCCTGATGAAATAGAGTGACGAAGTTAACTGGCAAAGACATATGGAAAAACCCGCCAACCCATATGCTTCCCAGTCAATGGTGTGTATAAAAGTCTCTGAAACCTTTTGAATCTGCTGGGTTAAATCTTCAAAAAGAATTCCCCGCAGCAAAGATTTACCAGTCGCCTGTTTATAAAAGATTTTTTCTATATGCTTTAGACGTTCCGGATATAACAGAGCCGCGTAAATGGTTTCCGCAAGCCATGTCCGCTCGCAAATTGCTCGATAGCGTTCGTATCCGATGGCCTCGGCGACTTTTAAATAAAAATGATGTGAATCCACCTTCAGATCAGGAAACTTTTTCTTTAGATAGGATTTCAGCGTGCCGATTTGAATTGAGGGACGGCTGTAAAGGGGCC
>CAZDAB010000321.1:0-4387 GCA_964502855.1 uncultured Desulfobacteraceae bacterium
TTGCGGCATCCACAATTTCCTGAGCGGATCGGTTATGACCCAGATGTATGACTTCTACGCCGGTATCCTGGAGTAAACGGCGCGTGATATTTATTGATGCGTCGTGACCGTCAAAAAGTGATGTTGCCGTAACAACTCTGATCCGGTGTTCGGGCTTGTAAACTTCAACGCTCATGCCCCCTCCCTTATAAAATTGAAAATTTCCAATTTAAGGATGATCGACCTTTTTGACAAAATATCCCGTTTATACCTGAATTTTGCACGAGTCGGGAGCTTCCATATGCCAGGCATTTAAGGGTGAAGTCATAGTGAACTATTACGAACCCTTAATAACGCAGCAGATGGAAGCCTCCGGCTCGCCCTTTGGGTGAAAATTTATGAATAAAAAAGACCATCATCCGATTTACCATTTGGGTAAAAAGTATAATTCTAGGATTTTGTTTAAACTCGCTTCACCTAAGTGGTTTAAAAATTCTCATTAATTTTCATGCAAAATTCAGGTTAAACATTACCAAGGATGAATTTGGTTTGAAGCTCAATATAATCCTCAATACTGTAATGCCGTGCCAGAAACCATCGCCGGAAAGTCCACATATGGCCCAGGACGGAAATATTGTGTGCGACAAGTTCCATGGATCGCTCGCTAATGTGGGGCAAATCACCGGATGAAATAAGACGCGCGAGTACTTCCATAAAGATACCTGTAATACGGACTTCGTTTTCAAGTACTTTTTTACGCCATCTTGGCGGCAGAGATTGGGTTTCCTGGTATATAAGTAGAATATGATCGCTCATACGATTACAGACCAAAAAATACTCCCGGATCACTTCGGCCAACGGATTGTGGCCCCCGGATGCTCTGGCCATTGCTTGTGAAACCCCCCGTTCGACTTCAGCATGGATTGCGTCGCAAACCAGATACAGAATATCTTCTTTGGAAGCGATATATTCATATAATGAACCGATGGAAAAACCCGCGGCACGGGCGATTTGCCTTGTTGTGGTCTTATGAAAACCCTGTTCGATGAAAAGCTGAACCGCGGCATCCACAATCTGGCGATGCCGTTGCGCCACAAGATCGGGATTTTTTACCTGCGTCGAAATTCCTTTTATCGCGCGTATTTTTTTCAACATGCCCCCATGAGAAAATTTTTTGAAAAATACTCAATTCCGGGATTAAATTATGACTGAGCGATCGTTCAGAATTAATACCATATATATGTTTTTCCTGTCAAGATTTTTTCACAGGAGAGCACGGCTTAACCCCCTGCAATCAATGCTATGAGAAAGAAATTGACAAATCAGGTTGCCAACGCTATAAAGAGTATTATCTTCAGACTGAGCGCTCGTTCGCTATGGCATCCAGGGTGAGCGCTTTGCATTTAAAAACAATGAATGAAGAATTTATCCGGCTATCTGGAAAATAGTTGCTTTTTCCGGCAAAAAATTGAATACCTTAAAAAAACATAGTTATCCGGATAATTATAAAAAATTCAAAAGGAGGGTATATCATGGAGAACCAACCGATTTTAGTAGATAAGCAGGATATGATAGGTTTGATTACGCTAAATCGACCCGAGGAAATGAATACGTTTAATGTTCCCTTTGCCAGAAAATTGAATGGCGCACTCCGAGAAATGGATCAGGATGACGAAATTCGTGTCATTGTCATCCGGGCTTCGGGAAAACATTTTTCAACGGGCATCTCACTTTCTGAGTTCAAGGACAAAACTCATAAGGACTACCGGGAATTTATAAAATTGATGGACGAGCACAACCACACCATCGCCCGAATGAAAAAGCCTGTCATCGCTTCGGTCAAGGGCTATGCCCTTGCGAACGGGGCAGGACTGGTGTTTGCCTGTGATTTGGCCGTAGCCGCCGAAGATGCGAAGTTCGGAACCACCGCCATAAACGTCGGGTTAATCTGTCTGGGTCCGGCGATTCCAATGGTGCGTTCCCTGGGACGTAAAAAAACTCTTGAGATGGTACTTGCCGGCGACATAATTTCCGCTGCGGAAGCCGAAAAGCTTGGACTCATAAACAAGGTGGTACCGCCGGAAGAACTCGAAGCGTCCACAATGGAACTTGCCGCCAAGCTGGCAAAGAAAAGCCCCCTGGCGCTCCAGATCGGGAAGACAGGTATCTACGGTATGTCAGACCTTCCATACCATCAATCCATCGATTATCTGGGAGAGTTGTTTGCTGGGCTTTGTGCTACCGAAGATGCCCGGGAAGGGGTAACGGCCTTTTTGGAAAAGCGGAAACCCGTGTGGAAGGGGAAATAATAGGGTATAAATCAAGGCGGTCGGTAAACGTTGATTCTTGTCTATTGACAAGCCGTGGCGAAGAAGTCCTTTTTTAGGTGTCAGGTGTCAGGTGTCAGGGGTAAACGAGTTGACCCATAGCAATTTTATGGTGATGGAGGATCCTGAGGTCTAAAAAAAGTTATGTTGTTTACATATTGTTGTCTGTGACTTGACGCACTAGTAGTCCCATCTCCGTCTGTTCATGGCGAAACTCAACGGGTAGCACAACACTTACAACTCAGGAAATAAAGGAGACGTTTTGGAGTTGAAGAACGTAGAGAAGATAGAAGATCTGGATCATGAACATACTGCCCGGCTGGTTCTGGACATGTTCCATCGCATCATCATTCATTATGCGCTCTGGTTCAATGAAGTCAAGCACCAGATGGGAATGGAAAAGGCTCTGGATATTCTTAAAAAAGCATCGGAAAGAAGTTATGGAATTCAAATGAAACGGCTGTCAGGGGCCCTCGGGTTTGATATGAAAGACGGCATTCCGTTGCCCCTGTTGAAACAGTCAAAAGAATCGCTGAAAAAACTTATGGATCTTGTGGCCGTGAACTGGCTGGCCAACGACGGGGTATGGTTTCAGGCGGTGGAATTTACACACGGCATGAATGATGCCAAGCGATGTAATGATTCCTGCTGGGCCCAGTTTTCGCCCTTTGAAGCACAGGCCATTAAGAATTTTTTGAATCTTTCCGAAGAACCCGGCCTGGAGGGTTTAAAAAAGGCGCTTAATTTCCGTGTCTATGCCTGTATCAACACACAATCCATTGTTGATGAAGAAACTGACAGTTTTGTATTTCAAATGAACGAGTGCAGGGTTCAATCTGCAAGAAAACGTAAAGGCCTTGACGATTATCCTTGCAAATCTGGAGGACTGGTGGAGTATACTTATTTTGCTGAAGCCATTGATCCGAGAATCCGAACCCAGTGCATCGGATGTCCGCCGGACGACCATCCCGAAGAATGGTTTTGTGCATGGCGTTTTACATTAGAATAAAAGGAACCCTTTAAAAATTAATGAACCCGTAACCCGTCGAATTTACCACGTTTTAGGTTTTAAGCTTTAGACGTGAGGTTAAAGCTTAAAACCTAAAACCAAAGCTATAAATGTTCGTAAAAAGCAGTATTTAAACTTTTTACGAATCCTTCACATTCACCACCCACTTAATAATCTCAATTGCTTTTTCAGTTGAAATCCGGCTGATATTCAACGTCAAGTCAAACAAAACCGGATCGTTAAAGCCCTCGCCACAAATTGAACGCAGAAACCAATGCTGATTTTTATCATGTCGATCAATAATTTCATGGACGGTGCTTGCGGGGATGTTCAGTTCTTCCATCGCAAATTTTTTTCGCCAATCCATTGGAGCAACCAAATGAAAATGATAGCAATTTTTCATGTCTTTTAAGAAAAAATATGCTGCGCGACCAATAATCACCACATCATCATCTTCGGCGGTTTTCAAAATAAGATTTTTTAAGCTGGTCTGATATCCTTTGTCTTCGACAACGCTTTTATCGAATCCGACAATTCGCTGAATATAGCTTTGGCTGAATAATTTTGAGAATGAGTTGGATATTCTGTATTCTCTGCTCTTTTCAAAGGACTCCAGAGTTCTTTCCGAGACATTGAGATCTTCGGCTATTTTTTGGAAAAGAGATTTGTCAACATAATGATAGCCCAGTCTTTTGGCAAGCAGCCGCCCCAGTTTCCTGCCGCCTGAAGCATAATCCCTGCTGATCGTTATTATGGCCATATTTTTTTCCCTCTTTGATTAAGGGCTCACTCAAAAATAACTTCACAATTTGGATGCCGATGCATCCCGACCGGCTGCGTTACAAAAACTCGAAATATGCTTGATATTCCTCAAGTTTTCGTGCCTTGCCGGCCAGGCGCCTCAACCCCCAAAATTGCAAATTTATTTTTTCGTGAACCCTAAGTGGTTGTAATGAAAAACTCATCGTAATTTATTACATTTGAATGTATAAAATGCAATAAATTTTCTCTTATCTTACAGGGTAAAGGCATTTGATTTCGGTGCAGCGTAGCGACGGCGTGTTTCTCTTGG
>CAZDAB010000322.1:0-4365 GCA_964502855.1 uncultured Desulfobacteraceae bacterium
TCATGACTCCAAATCGAAGACCTTTATATGAATATCAGGTCTTCATTCTTGACAGAAGATTATTGTCCTTCTTTTTTTAATGGGTCATGGGTACCAACACGACGGAGCTCCAGGGTTTGGTCCTGGTACCTAAGAGTCAGACGATAGCTCTTACTGATACGGATTTCAAATCTATCAGTTCCTTTAAGTTTCTTCAATTTGAGAGATGGGTGTCTGGGATTTTGCAAGAGTAGTGAGGGTTGCTTGTCAACTCGGGCGCTTATGTCTGTTGGGAGCCTCTTGTGATCCTTCAAAAAAGAATTTGTTCGCCTAATCTTCACCGTGGAGATCCTTCAAAAGGTCTTCCAGCCGGTCAAAGTCCTTGTACTGACCACTTACCAACTCGAGATCAGCTTTCTTTTCCTTTTCTTGCCACTCAGGTGTCCAAAACCAGGCCTGATCCCTGGGAACTTTAATTGTCTTAATAGGGATGATGCAAGCCTTATCACCTTCAACCTGGAATTCCACCTCGTCTCCTGGTTTGAGATCTAATGCCTCCATGATCTTTTTCGGTATAGAGACCTGTCGTTTACTGCTAATTTTCATTGGCTTTACCTTCTTGCTTATTTACCGAAAGACAGCTTTACTTTCTGATTATGTCAAGCTTTTTTATGAAAATGTCTTTGGGGACATCGTTCATGGTGTGCATAACTTTATACTGAATACTGGACAGATCAATTGAAGGTTGAAGATTGGACAGATCAAATTACGATTGTGGAGGAGGGGACGATGGAATAGATTTACCCATTTCGTCACAAGAAAATATACGAAGGATTTTTCAGACATCTGACAAAACATTTCTGACCGGAATAAGTCCCCAACCATTTGTAAATAAACAATAATCAACAGAAGGAAATTCCCTTCTGTTGATCAGGATTAAATTATTATGTTTTTGGGACACCCCGGTACCATCTTCCAGAGCTGCGGGGCAGACCCCGGTACCATCTTCCAGAGCTGCGGGGCAGACCCCGGTACCATCTTTAAGGCCGGTCCAGGTATTTTAACGGGTAACTATCCCAGTAACATCTTCCGGAGCTACGGGACAGGCCCCGGTTAAATTCGCCTTCGGCTGAGCGCAAAGCGCTATTGAACGGGGCAAGCGGGGCAGGCAGACACACGAAAATTATTAACCACGAAGGGCACGAAGTAATACGAAGATTTTATTTTTACTCCTTGAAAATTTTTCTCTTCGAGCTTGTCGAACTCTTCGTGGTGAGGATTAAATGTGTTAGAATATGAGGGATTTTACCTGGGATATAGATTAATAAAATTATGTGGCGTCAGGATTTGAATATTACGGAAGGGACTCAGAATAAGCAAATCTTTATCGCCTGAAATGATGAAATCCGCTTTGCCGCAGACGGCAAGTTCCAAAAATTTATTGTCTTTCGGGTCTCGGCATTCTGTGACTGTTTCATTTATTTCAACAGGCGTTGAGTGAAGAATAAAGCTGGATAGAAACTGCTTCCGTTCTTCATGTGAGATGTACGGATCAAATTTTTTTCGCCATAAAACGTCTTCTAATTCGGATAACGTTGAAGAAGAAAAGAGTATAACTCCTTGCTTAATACCAACACTAAAAGCTTTTGATGGCTTTGAGCCTTCAAAGAGCATGGCGCTGATGATTATATTTGTATCAAAAACCAGACGCAATTAGCAGCCACCTTCTATAGCGTGTGCTTAATTTTTTCACCAAGAATATCTTCCAGAATGTCCGGTGTCATGCCACGGGCCTTGGCATTTTGGCTTATTTCGGACATTATTTTTTCAAGTGACTGGCGCTCCTCCTGGGGTTGGATTATTACAGTATAGGTTTTATCAGGGATAATATTTATTTTGTCTGCCCAGATTCTAGGGAGGTCACTTCCTTTTATATTATTAAGAACGGTTGAGGGCATTTTCTGTTTCTCCATTTCAGATGAAGTTGATCAAATATTTGAAATCAATGTAGTATATTGAAATAACTAAAACAATATTAATTATTATGCCTGAATTGCAGTTGACTGTCAATAAATAATCTATGCAACCATAGATAAACGCCGATGCACGCAGATTATTAAAACACGAAAGACACGAAGAACCGCGAAGATTTTAAGCTTTTTTATCTTCGAGGACTTCGTGCGCTTCGTGGTGAAAAATAAATAGGTAACTGAAAATGAAAAGATGCTTGTTTTTATTGGCTGTATGCATTTTATTATTAGACGCTGGCAATGGATACTCTGATATGGCATTTGTGGCCAATAAATATTGACTTTGGTGAAGGCATCAAGCACATTTTCTACTGATAAGCTGAATCATGATCAGGATGTAATGATAAAAGGCGCAGCCATAAGCCGTCACGGTGCGCTACTCCGCGGAATCCTTTGCCGATTCGAAAACTGTAAAGCTTTTTGCCGCCCGGTCCTTTCCGGGATAAAATGGCCTCCCGTTTTAGTCCATAGTCAATATATACCTGTTGCCATGCCATGTTTGCAAATTTCCTAAGAGTATTGAGGATGTTGCGTTGCTCGTTTTTGGACAGATTGAAAAGCTGGCGTTGAAAGACAGGGTTGTTCAAATCCAAACGCACGAGTTGTGATGGTTTTTCAGGTTCATCGTTTGCCACGGGCTTCTAATTCCTCAAAGTTAGTGTCTTCGGGTGGATTTTCATCTGCCCAGGAAATTGCTTCGTTAAGTTCAGCCTGAACATCCGGCCTATGCAACCACTTTTCATTGTCGGGAATGAATCGACCAATTTTAACGATCCAAACTCCGGCTTCGATTTCGTCCAACATTACAGTTTGACCTGCGAATTTTTTGCCCAGCGAGATCTGTCCACTACTGCCAACTGTTTTTATAATGCCCATAGCGCCTCCTAAAAGTAATATTACAAATTTAAGATAGCACAAATGCATGATAAGTCAAATGATGATTCAGATAGGTAATCAATAGAAATAATATTTAGACGACATCGTGAACGACATGCAATGGCGAACAAGCCTTATGGATTAACGGTAAGTTGATTGCACATTTCAAGAATATTATATGGCGGCATACAAACAATTTGAAGATAAATTCATTCTTACTGGGTCTTTGAATCAGGACATTGGATCGGAATAGTTGGCATAGTCTTTTCCTCCGTTGAATGTTTTTTTTCTAAACATTACCTGTAAATCAATTTAGTGTCAACGAACAATCGAGATGTTGCAATTTTCACCCTATGTCCATGCCAAGGGGACATAGGGAAATCCTATGTTGTTTTTATAGCTTTCCTGCCAATTCTGCTGAATTCATTCACTTGAAAAATTAGTTAAAATGCCAAACGAAAAGAAAGGGGACAGGCGAATTATGGTTGACATATGTTTTGCTATCGTATTATAGACGTGATCATAAAAATACATGCAAGAACAAGGGGGATAAAATGCCCAGGATAGCCAGGATGATAGTTAAAGGTGAAGCGGCGGTGTATCATGTGATGTCGCGGACGGTTCTGGATGGTTTTGTGATCGGTGATGTGGAAAAAGAATACCTGTTGAAACTGATAAAACACTTGAGTTCTGTTTATTTCACCGAGGTTTTGGGTTTTTGCCTGATGGGGAATCATTTTCATATCTTAGTGAAGATGATTCCCGGAAAAGAGTATTCAGATGATGATGTTAAGGCGCGGTATGAGCGGTATTATGGAAAGGGGAAGCAGTTAGGAGACGGCCAGATACCATTACTTCAGCAAAAGTGGAGCAGCCTTTCGGAATATGTAAAAGAGATAAAACAAACGTTTTCAAGATATTATAACAAAACCCATGTCCGAAAGGGGTTTTTCTGGTCAGACCGGTTTAAAAGCGTGATCGTTGAAAAGGGTGAAACCCTGATCAACTGTCTGGCCTATATTGACTTGAACCCTTTGCGTGCCGGTCTGGTGGAACGTCCGGAAGAATACCGCTGGAATTCTCTAGGATATCATATACAGGCGGACAATAAGGACAATTTTTTGTCCCTTGATTTTGGGCTCAAGGAATTCGGAGTCGTGGATCCCGAAGAGCGGCTGAAACGGTATCGGCGGTATGTTTATGAGGCTGGGGCGCTGGATCGTTCGGATAAGGGTAGTGCAAGGGTGATTGATAAGGATATAGTTGAAAAGGAAGGTCAAAATAATTATGAAATCAAACGGATAGACCGCTTCAGATATCGCACCCGGTATTTCACGGATTCCGGGATTATCGGTACCAAAGAATTCGTTTCCATCAATTACCAGCGGTTTAAGGGCGTTTTTATGTCCAAGCGGGAGAAAATTCCAAGGTTAGTCTCGGGTTTGGACGGGATTTATTCGTTGAAGCGGCTGGCGGAGAG
>CAZDAB010000323.1:0-4355 GCA_964502855.1 uncultured Desulfobacteraceae bacterium
AGAGTTCTCTGGCTCTGCCTGAAGAATTGCTGCAAGAGTTTGAAGTGAACTAAAGTTTAAAGTGAGCTAAAGTTAAGGAATTCTGTCAATTATATAAAATCCGCGGAGCGACACCATAACTTTAGGCACTTTAGATCACTTTAGACACTTTTAACTTGTATGGCTTTAAATAAAACAGCCCCTTTCAGGGACAAACCAAAGCCTGGTCCTCTGGATCAGGACTCTTTATTTCTTATGTCAATTTTCGTGCCAAATCCGTATTTGCCTTAAACCCGTTTGAATATTAAGGGGGTTTTTTAAGCGCAATATGTTCGAATACCCTTATCCCACGTGCAATTGGGAACATCATTATTTTGTATGTAAAAGAATTTTTATTTTAGAATTAGATCACAGGGAAGGGGGCATGGAGCTAAAATGCACAGAAAACGGTGCATGCATGCACATTTTTCTGTTCAAATACTGCGCCTGTCGATAATAAAAAAGCCATTTCCGAATGGAAACATAATTTGTGCCCAATATAGATTCATGGATGTGAACTAATTCGTTTGACATAATTTTGGAGTATAATTATAAAATTGGCTGAACTAGTGTCCATCTATAAATGAGGATTTTTGTTCAAGGTCAAGGCATGTGAAAAAAATAACCACAGGCATATGTTTAATATTCCGAGGATTTATTCGCCACCGAACTTTGGCGAATTAATTTTTTGAACATAACGCAGAGATTGGGCCCCGGTTAAATATTAAGTACGGATTTAACTGGGCAAGCAAAAAGACCATTTATAGATAGACACGAACTAACTTTATAATATGGAGGAGAATATGGCATTCGACCCTGAAAAAGATAAAATTTTAAACAAATGGAAATGTGAAGAAACCGGACTTGTTGTTTCCATCAATCAATATGGCGAAGGTGAGCCCAAACTCCAGATCGGGCCCCGGGTGTTTACGAGAAAAGACGGAGGAGAATCCCAGAGAAAGGCGGGTCGTCTCAGCATAGAGGATCTGATATGGTTTTACGAGATTATTGATGAGGTAAAAGATAAACTTTCAAGCTTGGCAAAACCGGTATGATTAGGACAAATAAATCATGCAAGAAGGTATCGATCCTTTTGTAATAAAAAAAATTGAAGATTTAAGGGAAGCACTTCACCGACATAATTACCGGTATTATGTGCTGGATGATCCGGAAATATCGGATTCCGAATACGACCGGATGATGCAGGAGTTGATAAAGCTGGAGACGGAGTATCCCGATCTTTCGAGTCCGGATTCGCCCACGTTGCGGGTTGGCGCTCCGCCCCTTGATAGGTTTGAAACGGTTGAGCATTCCATTCCCATGCTGAGCCTGGATAATGGGTTTAAAGATTCGGACATCATTGAGTTTGACCTTCGCGTAAAAAGAAATCTCGATACGGACAGTGATATTATTTATACGGCCGAACCCAAATTAGACGGTGTTGCCATTGAGCTTGTCTACGAAAACGGCCGGCTGGTCACTGCGTCCACCCGAGGTGATGGTTTCAACGGTGAGTTGATTACATCAAACGCCCGGACCATACGATCGGTACCCATGGTCCTTGAAAACAAAGAAGATAAAAACATTCCCTCACACCTTGAGGTAAGGGGAGAGGTTTTTATCAGGAAAGAAGGGTTCAAGCGGTTAAACGACGAACGTCTCCAACAGAATCTGCCGCCGTTTGCCAATCCCAGAAACGCGGCAGCCGGATCTTTAAGGCAGCTCGATTCCAGAATTACGGCCAACCGTCCTTTGGAAATATTTTTCTACGGTATCGGTGTTGTCTCCGATTTTGATATGGAATCGCACGGGGACACCCTATATGCCTTGCAGGCGCTCGGGTTTAGAATTAATCCGCATATCAGATGTAAAATCACCCTCAATGAGGTCCTTGAATATTACAGGGAACTTTCTGAAAAGCGTCATCTTTTGCCTTATGATATTGACGGTGTTGTAATTAAAGTTGACGGTATTGGATTGCAGCAGATTCTCGGAGCAACATCCCGGAGCCCGCGATGGGCCATCGCCTATAAGTTTAAAGCGCTTCAGGAGACGACTCGGATAACCCACATAGAAGTGCAGGTCGGAAGAACCGGCGTGTTAACTCCTGTGGCTCGTCTTGTTCCCGTAAATATTGGCGGAGCCAGGGTCAGCCGTGCAACCCTTCACAACGAAGATGAAATAAAAAGAAAAGATATAAGAATCGGCGATACGGTTCTGGTCCAGAGGGCAGGGGACGTGATACCCGAAGTGGTTAAGGTGATTGATTCCAAGAGAACGGGCCAAGAAATAAGATTCAAAATGCCCCAACATTGCCCGGTATGCAATTCTTCTGTGGTTCGCGCTGAAGATGAGGCGGCCCTACGGTGCATTAACACGGCCTGTTCCGCCCAGGTAAAAGAACGAATCAAACATTTCGCATCAAAGGGCGCTTTTGACATAGACGGGCTGGGAGATAAACTGGTCGAGCAACTGGTAGAAAAGAGATTGCTTTTTTCATATGCGGATATCTTTGGGTTGAATGAAGATACGCTAAAAAACCTGGAACGCATGGGACAAAAATCTGCCGCAAATATCATAAACGCCATTACAAAAAGCAAGCAGATTACTCTGGCCCGTTTTATTTATTCTCTGGGAATCCGGCATGTGGGGGAACATGTGGCCGGCATTCTTGCAACAACCTTTGGAAGTCTGGAAAAACTTATGGGTGCGACGGTAGATGATCTTACTGCCGTTGACGGGGTGGGACCGGTTGTTGCCGAAAGTATCGCGGACTTTTTTAAACAGGATGAAAACCGGAATGCAGTGAACGATATTGTGGCCGGAGGGGTTCGAATTTTGGGTGAAACTTCGCGAAAACAAGGTGGACTGGAAGGCAAAGTATTTGTTCTTACCGGCACGCTTGAAACCCTGACAAGAAACCAGGCCAAAAAGATCATCGAGACGGCGGGAGGAAAGGTAACCGGTTCTGTGAGCCGGAACACAGATTATCTTGTGGCGGGTACATCACCCGGATCAAAACTCAAACGGGCAAACGATTTGGGTGTGGAAATCATTGATGAGAAAACCCTGAGGAGATTGACGAATAACGAATGAAAATTGATGATTGAGAATTAAAAATCTTCAATCTTCAATCGTCAATTAAAAAGGGGGTGGGCATGGGAAACAAAGTAAGAGCTCGTGCCGTGATCAGTGGCAGAGTTCAAGGCGTCTTTTTCAGGTTGGAGACAATGAAAGCCGCAGCCAGATACGGTGTCTTCGGATGGGTGAAAAATCAATGGGATGGAACCGTTGCAGCCGTGTTCGAAGGTTCCAAAGAAAATGTTGATTCAATCCTTGCGTGGTGCAAACACGGACCTCCCATTGCAAAGGTCCTTAATGTGGATGTAACATGGGAAGAATATAAAGGTGAGTTTAATGGTTTTGAGGTAACCTATTGAAGCGGCTTATCTCGTGCCTGAATGAAAACTGCCTTTTCCGCCAATATCTGCGTCAGACTCAAATTTTAATCCTCGAAATACCACCCGTATTCCTGTGGTTAAAATTTTCGTCTTCCTTGATCTTAACGAAAAATTCTAGTTTTCCTTCGGGCACTATCAATTTGGGTGCATATAAATAAACCGCTTCAACCGATTATTTATATAGCATCTTTGAGTTTCTTGCCGGGTCTAAACTTTACGACATTGCAAGCTTTTATTTTAATGGGATCACCGGTTTGAGGATTCCGTCCTTTTCGAGCTTTTCGACGGATTTTTGCAAAAGTGCCAAACCCTACTAACGTTACTTTGCCGTCCTTTTTTTTCAAGGCCTTTGTTACATTTGTCATAAAAGAGTCGAGTGCGGCTGTCGCGGCAACCTTGGAAATATTCGCATCCTTTGCCATCATTTCTACCAATTCTACTTTTGTCATGATTTTACCCCCCCCTTTTTGTTGTTGATTAATGGTTAGCTAAGCGGCAACATTAAAAAAATCCATACACGAGCAAATTTTTCATGTCAACATAAAACAGCAGTTACCAACACTTTTTTTATATTTAATACCCTTATCGGGCTGTATTATTACATTTGGGAAGGGTAGTTCCTCAAACATTCGGTTTTAACCGGATAAATCCTAAAATACGGTTGAAGTGTTTTCCTAAAACAGTGCGTTAACAAACCGGACGGAATCAAATTCCTGCAGATCCTCAATGGTTTCACCGATTCCGATATATTTCAACGGGATTTCAAGCATACTGCAGATACTGATAACAATTCCGCCCTTGGCGGTTCCATCAAGTTTTGTAAGGGCGATTCCTGTGACGTCAAGGGCATCATTAAACAGCTCGGCCTGTGAAATG